>JAFAQG010000678.1 GCA_019246575.1 Acidobacteriaceae bacterium | reverse complement strand
GACTCTTTGCGCTCGAGCGCATCGATGCACATCAGCTCTGCGAGCTCAAAGAAGTCGCCCACACGGCCGGCTTTTTCGAGGCTCTGATTGAAATCGTCGCCGCTGCCCGGCACCTTCACGTTGTGCCAGTACTCGTCGCGCAGCTCGCGTATCTGATCGATGGCCGTTTCGAGACCCTCGGCCGTGCGCGACATCCCGCAGTAATCCCAGACGATCTTCCCCAGCGCCTTATGGAACGAATCGACCGTCCGTTTCCCGTTAATCGCGAGCAGCTTCTGAATGCCCTGATGTACACATGCGACGGCATTTCTGACTTCGGGATGCGAGGTATCCACCTTCGCCGGCTTGTTACTCGCGAGATAATGGCCAACGGTGTACGGCACGGTGAAATAGCCGTCCGACAATCCCTGCATGAGTGCGCTTGCGCCGAGCCGGTTCGCGCCGTGATCGGAGAAATTTGCTTCACCAATCACAAACAGCCCCGGAATCGTGCTCATCAGGTGGTAATCGACCCACAAGCCGCCCATCGTGTAGTGGATCGCGGGATAGATCCGCATCGGCACTTCATACGGGTCTTCGTTCGTGAGGTGCTGATACATATCGAAGAGATTGCCGTAGCGCTCTTCGATGGTCCTTCGACCCAGCCGGCGAATCGCGTCGCCGAAATCCAGATACACGCCCAACCCCGTCTCGCCAACGCCGCGCCCTTCGTCGCAAACGTATTTCGCATTGCGCGATGCCACGTCGCGCGGCACGAGGTTGCCGAAACTCGGATACCGCCGCTCGAGATAGTAGTCGCGGTCTTCCTCTGCAATCTGATTCGGCGGACGTTTATCGCCCTTTTGCTTCGGTACCCAAATGCGGCCGTCGTTGCGAAGCGACTCGCTCATCAGCGTCAGCTTCGATTGATAGTCGCCCGTCTGCGGAATGCAGGTCGGGTGGATCTGGGTATAACAAGGATTCGCAAACAACGCCCCACGACGGTATGCCCGCCAGATCGCGGTCGCGTTCGAGCCCTTCGCATTTGTCGAGAGATAGAACACATTTCCGTATCCGCCCGTGCCCAGAATCACGGCATCCGCGAGATGCGTATCGATCTCTCCTGTAACCAGATTCCGCGTCACGATGCCGCGCGCCTGACCGTCGATCACGATGAGATCGAGCATCTCCGTTCGCGGATACATCGTCACGGTGCCCGCGCGCACCTGCCGTTCTAAGGCCTGATACGCGCCTAACAGCAACTGTTGTCCCGTCTGTCCGCGCGCATAGAAGGTGCGCGAAACCTGCGCGCCTCCGAAGGACCGGTTCGTCAGCGTTCCACCGTATTCGCGCGCAAAGGGCACTCCCTGCGCTACGCACTGATCGATAATGCCGACACTGATCTGCGCCAGCCGGTAAACGTTGGCCTCTCGCGCCCGGAAATCGCCGCCTTTAATGGTGTCGTAGAACAGCCGGTAGACGCTGTCCCCATCGTTTTGATAATTCTTCGCGGCATTGATGCCGCCTTGAGCCGCAATCGAATGCGCGCGGCGGGGCGAATCCTGGAAACAGAAACAGCTTACGTTATAGCCAAGCTCGCCCAGCGTAGCGGCTGCGGACCCACCGGCCAATCCCGACCCGACAACGATAATCGAGTGCCGGCGCTTGTTCGCGGGATTCACCAGTTTCATCTCGAAACGTGTTGTATCCCACGCCTGCTCGATCGGACCGGACGGTATTCTCGCATCAAGTTGCATCACTTCACCAGACCGAGCAGAATGCTCAAGGGGATCGAGATATAGCCCCCGGCGATCACGATCGCAAACACCAGCGCCGCCTTCTTCAGAATCGGCGTGTGCCGCGGATGATTGATCCCCAGCGACTGAAACATGCTCCATGCGCCATGCCGGATGTGAAACGCGAGCAAAATCATCGCAAAGATGTACCAGGCGGAAACCCACCAGACCTGAAACCCGCTCACCACGTTGTGATACACATCGCCTTCTCTGAAATCCGTGCCCGGGTGGATCACGCCTGCTGTCAAATGCAACAGATGATAGACGACGAAGGCGAGTAGAATCGGCCCGCTCCAGTACATGGTTCGCGATGCGTAGCTCGAGGCGACATTCTCGCGCTTTGCGTAGCTGACCGGCCGGGCTTCCGATTTACGCAGCGCGAGTTCCACCGACGCCCAGATGTGCAGCACCACGGAAAGAATCAGCACGCTACGAACGAACCAAAGAATCTCCGGGACATCGTGCAGGAACTTCCCATATGCATTGAGCGTCGCCGGCCCCTCATAGATCTGCAAGTTGCCCAGCATGTGACCGAGCACAAAGAGGAACAGAACCGCCCCCGTCACCGCCATGACCACCTTTTTCCCATTCGTCGATGCCCAAAAGCGCGGTGGCCGGATTTCATGCGCTCTCTCGACTACAGCTGTTGCCATGGTGTTGACACTCTCCGCCTAGGATGACACTGCGCTTTAAACGTCCGATTAACGCAATCGAGTTGCTAGTTTATATCAGTCACCGGTGGACCCTGGCCAGTATGATACGGTCGAGATCCAGAAGGCCGACAAACATATACCCGGCGATGCCTGATCCCGCACAAACCGCAACCTCTGCCACGGCTGAGAGCGAAGCCTTCCGCGCCTACGGTCCAGCACGCAAATGGGCGGTCGTCGCGCTACTCTGCGCGGCGTTCATCATCGCCTACCTCGATCGCCAAAACCTCTCGTTCGCGCTCGCCGACCGCAGTTTCACCAGCCTCTTTCATCTGGACGACAACCAGCGAGGGCTCCTGAATTCAGCGTTTTTCTGGACCTATGCGTTTCTGCAGATCCCCGCCGGCTGGCTGGTCGATCGCTACGGGGTGAAGAAGCCGTTCGCAGCCTGTCTGGCGGTATGGAGCATCTTTTCCGGCCTCACGGCGTGGTGCTCGTCATTCATGCAGTTGTTTTTCATGCGCCTGCTGCTGGGTGTCGGCGAGTCGGTGAATACACCGGCGGGCATGCGCTGGATCCGGCTTAACTTTCGCCAGCATCAGCACGGACTCGTTATGGGGCTGTACCAAGCGTCTGCGAAGGTCGGACCGGTGATCGGCTCCCGCCTCATTCCGTTGCTGCTTCTCTCCCACGGCTGGCGCAACATGTTCCTGGTAATCGGCTTCGGTTCGCTGGTGTGGCTGGCGCCGTGGCTCCTGCTCGTCAAAGACAACGACCGGCAGCTCGAGCAGGCCGTTCTCAAGCGCCCGGATATCGCTGAACTTCACTTCGGACAGCTCTTCAATAACCGCGTGATGTGGGGCATCATCATTGGCTCGTTCTGCTACAACTACTACAACTATTTCTGCCTGACGTGGCTGCCCGCGTACTTCACCGAGAGTCGGCATCTCAATCTGAATTCGAGCGGGTGGTTCACGGGTTTCAGCTTCGCCGGATTCGCGATCGTTTCAACCGTCGCCGGATTCTGGGCGGATGCGATCATCCGGCGCGGTCGCGACAACATCGCAACACGCAAGCTCTTCATCATCGCGGGTTTCGCCATGGCCGCGACCGAAGTCGTAACGGCTTTCCCCACTTCGAACACCGTCGCGCTGTTCTTCGTTATCTTCTCTCTAAGCGGGCTTGGCCTGGCGACTGGAAATTACTGGGCGCTTACGCCCGCGATCATGCCCGGCGCTCCGGCGGCGCGTCTTGCCGCCGTGCAGAATATGGCCGCGAATCTGCCGGGAATTCTGGCCCCGATTCTCACGGGCTCGCTGAAGCAAGCCACCGGAAGCTATCGAGCCGCGATGGTCGCGAACTTTGGCTTCCTCCTGCTTGGGATGGCAAGTTACATCTTCCTGGTGCGGCGCGAGTACGCACCGGGCACAAAGACTTCTTAGGACCACATGAACTCTGACACACGTAAATTTGCGGCGTCGCTCAGCGGCGTCTTCGGTTTTCCTGTTACACCGTTTAAGAAAGATCTCTCGCTTGACCTTCACGGGCTCAAGCGCAACGTCGAGGAAATGGCCGGTCATCTGTTTTGTGCACTCGTGGCCGCCGGCGGCACAGGCGAACTCTACTCTCTTTCGCCGGATGAAGTAGAAGATGTGATCAAGACCACAGTTAAGGCTGTGAACGGGCGCATGCCGGTGGTGGCAGGCACCGGCTTCAATGTGCCGCTTGCCGTAGAGATTGCAAAGCGGGCTGAAAAAGCCGGGGCCGCCTGTATTCTCGCGCTGCCGCCCTACTACATCTCAGCTCCCGAAGACGGCTTGTTCGCCTACTACGAAGCGATCGGGCGCGCGACGAATTTGCCCTTAATGATCTACAGCCGCGATTGGGCTGTCTTCACTCCGGAAATGGTGGTGCGTCTTGCCGAGCGCGTGCCTACGCTGGCTGCCTGGAAAGACGGGCAGGGCGATACGCGCCGGCTGCAACGAATTATGGAGTACAACGGCGACCGCCTCGCCTGGTTTGGCGGATTGGGCGACGACTGCGTTCCCGGCTACTTCGCGGTTGGGGTCCAAGCCTATACGTCGAGCATTTCCAACATCGCTCCCAAGCTATCGCTCGCCTTAGCGGAAGCGGGTATGCAGCGGAATTTCATCCGGCTGAACGAACTCATGAAGCGCTACGTCAACCCGCTCTACGCGTTACGCGAGCGTTCGCGAGGTTACGAAGTTGCGGTTATGAAAGAAGCGATGCAGATTCTGGGAATGCCGGCGGGCCCGGTGCGGCCTCCCCTCATGAACTGCCGTGAAAAAGATGTCGCTGATCTGCGCAAATTGATGGACGACTACAAAGAGATGCGTTAGCATCGCTTTGACTGCAGTAAGCCGCGGACGAACGCTCCGAATCGCGTCGGCTCAAACGATCCGCGTTGTGCGCATGTGATGAGCCGCGGTTCGTCCGACCAGCTCCAAGCCGTCCAGCCAATACCGCGATCTTCGAAAAAGGCGGCCAGCCTGAGTCCCCAACCCACATCGCAGTCTCCACCGCCCCACTCTCCCGCGAAAACGGGAACAGCGCCGGCCAAATCTCCGAAGGCGCAGTCCCAATTATCGGGTTTCCACGGATACACGTGCGTGGAGTAAACCAGGCCCGGAATGTCAGGCATCACGCAGTTCCTTAGATCGAAGCCCCAATCGGTACCCGAAACGAAAATCAGGGCGTCGGGGTTTCTACTGCGAATTGCTTGTATCAGATGCCGCGCCCAGGGACGCCATTCCCGGTGCCTAACCTTCCGCGACCGCAACACGTACGTCGAACCATCATCGCGAATTCGCGAAACCGGGATCGAATCGTCTGGCAGCACATCGTGCGGCTCGTTGAAGAGGTCGTACAGAACCGCCGTTTCTTCGCGCCACAATTCCGCGAGCTGTCGCCAAACGCGGATGGAGTCTAAATCGGGTAGCGGCGGAACGAAATTGGGCCTGCCATTAATCGTGCCTCGCGGCGTGCGATCGTCGAGCCAGTGCAGATCGAGCAAGGTGTAAGCACCGGCCGCGGCGGCAATATAAATCGTCCGCTCCAGTGCATTGCGATATGGTCTCGGATCGTAGCCCGGCCTCTCGAGTGCCCACTCCTGATTGAACGGCACGCGGATGATGTTCGCCTTCCAATTGCAAACGATCTCGAGCAATGCGGCTTCGTCGACGAAGGCGTCCGCCGGGCAGGCGACACAGTCCGGACATGAATACTCCAGCCCTGAAACGTTCACGCCGCGCAAGACGAAAGCTTGCTGCGTTTCCGCGTTGACGATGTTGTTTGCAGCGACCTTCAAGCGCGGCAGATTGTGCGAGAGTCGCGGCGGCATGCACGCTAGCTCAGCGTCTCGGCGCTATATCGCGCAATCAGGCCCGTGCGCACCGCGTGACGGTAGATTCGGGTGAAAAACCAGCACGCGATCAGAACATCTATAAGCGCGAGAAGCGTGCCGATGAGCAGTGCGCACGAGGAAACGCTGTGGCCCGCAATGATCGCTCGCATGCCCTCAAATACGTATGAAGGCGGTAATACATGAGACACAGCCTGCATCCACTTAGGCAGCGTCGATAGCGGATAGAATACGCCGACGAAAGGTGAGATGAGCGCCGGGATCGGCCAGATGAACCACTCGGCGGCGGGCCCAAGGCGAAGCACGATACCGCTGCCAACGACGCCAAGCGCAATCCCAAACAGGAACAACACCAGCAAGAACGGCATGAGCAAAATCCCGTAGCCCAGTATCGACAATCCAAAAACCGCGCCCGCGAGCACAACCATTGCGGTCAGCCCGACTGCGCTGGTCACGATGCTCGACACCACCAGCCCCGATATGTACTCCGACGTCGAAAGCGGGGTTGCGAAGATGTTCAGGAAGTTGCGCGACCACACGTCTTCGAGGAACGTCGTGGTGACGCCTTGCATCACTCGCGCGAAAAAGTCCCATAAGAGAACTGCGCCCAATAGCCGCGGCACAAAGTTCAATCCCGAAGATGACACGCTGTTCAGGTACTTCGTAATGAATCCCCACAGAACGATGTCGATCGCCACCCACGCAAAGAGCGGCATCACGCGCGCAGGACTGCCTCGCATGAGATAGAACTGCCGGAGCACAATGGCGGCTGTGCGATTCAGGTGCATGGCAAGGGATCAACCAAGATGGAGCGTGAGCGGCTCGCGGGCGACAGTAATAAACAATTCCTCGAGCGTTTCCTTGCCATGTTCCTGCGGGAGCGTCTTCGGGTCTCCTTCGAGCAGAATTTTGCCTCGCGATAGGAACAGTACACGATCGCAGACGTCCTGCACTTCGTACATGTTGTGAGATGTCCATAACACGCCGCACGACGTGTCGGCTGCGAATGCACGGATTTTCGTTCGAATTTCGCTTGCAGTTGCCGGGTCGAGCGAGGCTGTCGGCTCATCGAGTAAAAGCAATTGCGGGCGGTTCAGCATGGCTTTTGCGAGCGACACGCGCGTTTGCTCGCCCGAAGAGAGTACGCCGCATTTCACGTTTCGAAACCTTTCGATGTCGAATTGCCGCAACACGCTTTCGATTCTTTCGGCAAGACACTTGACGCCGTATATCAGCCCGAAGAACCGCAGATTTTGATATACCGTCAGGTTTCCCGGAACTTGCGCGTAAACGGCAGCGAAATTGGTTCGTTCGAGTGCGGCCGAACGATCCGCCTCGAGATCGACATTTTCAATGAAGATGCGGCCCGAGCTGGGTTCGAGCACACCCAAGATCATGTTAATCGTCGTGGTCTTCCCCGCGCCGTTGGGACCCAGCAGGCCGACGATCTCGTTCCGGCGCACCGCGAACGAAACTCCGTCCACGGCCAGGGTACCGCCATACTGCTTGCGCAGCTCGCTGACGGAAAGTACGTTCAGCTCAGAGGTGTTGTTCGGAGGCAGGCGCGACTCAATGCGCCTGTGGAGCCGGCGCGCCGTGTACAAGCGAATCGAGCCATCTCACGATCATCTTTTTTGTCAGATCGTCGATGTCATCGTGTGTTAGCGTTACCTGTCGCGTGTGAAGTTCGAGTGTTCTGGGCGGTTCCGCGCCGGAATCCTTTTTCACGGCTTCCAAACGCACAAGCGGGTCATCCTGTTCGTCGATGACGCGAACCTGCCATCCTTGCGCGTGCCCGGCGCTGCGCTCGAGGAATCTCTCGACGGCATAGCGCTTCGGCGTGTGTGCTTCCATGCCCACAATCCTAGCGCGGTGAAATGCGCGGCTGCTGGCGCTTGACAAAGGGCGAATAAAGGGCGAATATGCTACTCAGGGGAGACACCCATGCAGGATCTTGTGAAATTGGTTGGCATCGCCCGCCTCGCCGCAGAAGGAACCCTCCTTTCGGAAAAGCGTCGCGTCGAATACCGTACGCTGCCCACACGTAAATGGCTGAATCGCTGCGACTCCAACCGCGTACCCTTTCACTGGTCCATCAATCCGTACCGGGGATGCGAGTACGGCTGTAAGTATTGCTACGCCCGGTTTACGCACGAGTTTCTCGAGCGGCGCAACGCCGATGCGTTCGAGACTGAGATCTATGCCAAAGACTGGAACGCGCGAGCATTCCGCCAGGAACTGAAATCCGTAAAGCCGGACCAGATCATCGGTATCGGGACGGCAACGGACCCATACCAGCCGGCGGAGCGAACCTTCGGCCTCACGCGGAACGTGTTGGACGAACTGCGGTATATGCGGGACATCTCGATCTTCATCACCACTAAATCTAACCTCGTAACCCGCGACATCGATGTGCTCAAGACGCTTTTGGATCACAATCGCGTGCACGTAACACTCACGGTCACGACCATGGATCGCAAACTCGCTCGCCTCACCGAACCGTACGCGCCGCGACCGGATCTTCGGATCGAGGCTGTCGCGAAACTCGCCCGCGGCGGCATACCAGTCGGAGTGATCGCGAATCCCGTTCTGCCGTGCATCACAGACTCCGAGCAGAATCTTGAATCGGTGGCGAAGGCTGCGCGGGACGCCGGCGCCGACCAGTTCGGCGCAAACGTTTTGTTCCTCATGCCGTGTGCGCACCGTGTGTTTTTTCCGTTTCTCAGCGATCACTTTCCGGAGCATGTAGCACGATATGAAAAGAGCTTCGCCAGCGGCGCTTACCTGAAGGGCGAGTATCCGGAACGTATTCGCCAGCTTGTTGAATCCATTCGCCGGCGGGTCGGAATTCCGTCGCGCGACCTTGAAACGCTGCAGCATTTTCTGCAGCGACCGGCTGCTCAACTGTCGCTCTTCTGCTAAGCGACGCGCGCAAAACGGGCGCGGTATAGAGCGTGCCCCGCAAAGAGCAGCGGGTTCGTTCCCGTGCCTCGCGGCACGCATCCGTGCCCTTTGCTGCTGACCGGCTCTGCTATTCTGCCCTGCGATGCACATCTCTCTGCAGTCGCGAACGGCCATCGTGACAGGAGCCGCTCGGGGCATTGGACGGGCTATCGCCGAAAAACTGTGTGCGGCCGGAGCCTCGGTGTTGCTTGCCGATGTCGATGAGCCCGTGCTGCGCGACACGCAACAAGCAATGTCGGCAGCCGGGGGCGGGGTAGAAGCAATTGCGGGCGACCTTACCCGGCCTGACTTTCCCGAAGCCATCGTTCGCAAGACTCTCGAATCATTCGGGTCGCTGGACATCATCGTGAACAACGCCGGCTACACCTGGGACAACGTCATCCA
>JAFAQG010000665.1 GCA_019246575.1 Acidobacteriaceae bacterium | reverse complement strand
GTGCTGGTGCAGAACACAGGCGATCGCGAGCCGGTTCTCGATGCCACTGTTGTCTTCCGGCTTTCGCGACCGGGGCGAGCGGCGATTGTTACTCGGACAACGCGGAGCATGGGAACCAACAAACTGCTGTATGCGGCTACGATTGCGATGCCGTCCGCGGGCGAGTGGCAGGCACAAGTCGACTGCAACGGGACCGTTGTTACCGGTGTTGTGAATGTGTTTCCGCCAGAGCCGCGATGGATCGTGTACTGGCCCTACTTCGCGCTTGTTCCCACTGCGCTGGCGCTGTTCGCGATTAATCAGTGGCTGAAAGTCAAACGGGGCGTGCGGAATCGGCGAGCACGGCCATAGCGGCATTACGCCCGTTCATTGCGATGACGCTTCCACCGGGATGTGTGCAGGCGCCGCAAAGATAGACGCCGGGCATTGGCGTACGCGTACGCAAACGGTTGCTCCACATGTAAGGCGGAAGGCACTCGCCTTGAAAGATGTGACCCCCGGTGAGGCCGACTTTTTTCTCGATGTCCGGGGGCCCAAGCGCTTCGGCATCGATCACGGCTTCGGGAATGTTGGTGCAGAACCGGCCGAGAGATTCGAGAGCGAGCCGTTTCGCGCACTCGCGATGATCGTCCCACGTGCCGTCCGCGAATCTGTAGGGCACATATTGCGTGAACATGCTCATGGTGTGTGTGCCTTCGGGCGCGACGCTTCGGTCGTGGACGCTTTGGAAGTAGAGCTCGGTCCAGAGGCGGTGCGGTAGACGGCCCTCGCGTGAGGCCGCGTAGCTCTCTTTCCATTGCGGCTTTGTGAGCGGCGTGTTCACTTGTCCGAAATGGTGGGGTTCACAGAGCCCAGGGCGTGCTGTGAAGTTCGGCAATTCGCGCAGCCACACGTTCACTTTCAGGGTGCAGCCTTCGATGGGAATCGATTCGACTTGCGCGCGCCACGCAGGATCCGCAGCGGGTCCGAGCAGGCGTGAGGTCGTGCGCGCATCGGCATTCGAGATGACGACCGCCGCGTGGATACGCTCGCCGCTTTCGAGCACGACGCCTTCGCCCGGCACGATCTGCGCGACAGGAACACCCGACGCAACGATTGCGCCTGCTTCTCGCGCCGCATCGCACAGAAGAAACGAAACCATACCCATGCCGCCGCGAACGTATCCCCAGGCGCCGGGTAATCCGCCGAGCCGGCCCGAAGAGTGATGAAACCGAATCGATGCCGTGCCCGGATGGAACGGGCCGGCATTCGTGCCGATCACGCCTTGGCCGAGATACGCGATTTGCAAGCGCTCGTCGGAAAGGTAGTGTTCGACGAACTCGGTCATAGACCATTGGAAGAGCAGTTTGCGGGCTTCGGTATCGTTTCCCAGGCGCTCTTCCATTTGCTCAGGTGTAGGCGGCTCGCCGATCCAGACGTCGCGCTCATCGGGCGGACGGAGCGCATCGCGCACGCGGCGGATGAGATCGGACATCGCGCGCCAGCCGGAGATATCATTCGGCGCAAAGCGGGCGATCTCGGCTTCGCACTGCTCATCGTCATCGTAGAGTTGAATGCTGCGGCCGTCTTCGAATGGAACGAAAAGCCCGTTATCGGCCGGGGTCCAGTGGAAGCCGCGCTCGACAAGCTGCAGTTCGTCGATGACGAGGGGATGGAGCAGTCCCGCTAGATAGGCGCAGGGCGACATTCGAACGCCGGGCCAGGGCTCTTCGATGGTGCATGCGCCGCCGATGCGCTCGCGGCTTTCGAGAACGAGGACGCGTTTGGCGGCTCGGGCGAGGTACGCTGCGCAGGTGAGGCCATTGTGCCCAGCACCGACGATAATGGCGTCCCAGCGATTTGCGGCGAGCTCGGGAATGGGCGCAGGGAGGCCGATAAGGCCAAGGCGGGTGACGGCAGACTGCGACGACATTGCGGTTATCGCGTCACGGAATGGTGCGGAAAAACTACGCGGTTCGCTGCGCTTCGCTCTTATCGTGGCCGGCGATTGCTGCTTGAGCGGCGGCCAGACGTGCGATCGGGACGCGATAAGGTGAGCACGACACGTAATTCATGCCTATGCGATAGCAGAATTCGACGGAGCTTGGTTCGCCTCCGTGTTCGCCGCAGATGCCGACTTCGAGATCGGGCCGCGCTTTGCGACCCAGTTCCACTGCGTGTTCGACAACTTTGCCGACACCGTCCTGATCGAGCACGGCAAATGGGTCAGCCTTGAAGATTTTGAGCTCTTCATAGCGCTTCGAAAATTTCGTATAGTCGTCGCGCGACAGACCCATGGTGGTCTGAGTGAGGTCATTCGTGCCGAAACTGAAGAACTCGGCTTCTTTGGCGACTTCGTCGGCGGTCATAGCGGCGCGCGGGATTTCGATCATGGTTCCGACGTAATACTTCATGCTATTGCCGGAGTTCCCGAGCACTTCCTCGGCGACCTTCACGACGATGGCTTTCTGGTTCTCGAGTTCTTTTACGCTTCCGACGAGCGGAATCATGACCTCGGGTATGACCTTCACGCCCTTTTTCGCGACCTGTGCGGCGGCTTCAAAGATCGCGCGCGCCTGCATTTCGGTCACCTCGGGATAAGTGATTCCAAGGCGGCAGCCGCGGTGGCCGAGCATAGGGTTGAACTCATGCAGTTCTTCGACGCGCACCAATAGTTCCGGCAGATGCTTCTTCAGTTCGCCAACGGAGACGCGATAGGTCGCTGCCATTTCCTTCTTTTCTTTTGAGGAGGCGTGCGGCAGGCGCGCGATATCGACCATGATGTTTTCGCGTTTCGGCAAAAACTCGTGGAGCGGCGGATCAAGCGTGCGGATCACCACCGGGTAGCCGTCCATCGCCTCGAACAGGCCCGCGAAATCCTTGCGCTGCATCGGCAAGAGTTTCTGCAGAGCCTTGCGGCGGGTCTTTTCGTCGCGCGCGAGAATCATCGCCTGCATGTGGGGGATGCGGTCCTCGGCGAAGAACATGTGCTCCGTGCGGCAGAGGCCGATGCCTTCTGCGCCGAACAGCTTCGCCTGATTCGCGTCACGCGGAATGTCGGCGTTCGCGCGCACTCCGAAGTCGCCACGGAAATCGTCGGCCCACGTCATGAACGTCGCGAAGTAATGGGATTTGGGATCGGGCTCGTTGGTCTTGCACTGCCCGAGATAGACCTCGCCCAGCGTGCCGTCGAGCGAAATCCATTCGCCCTCTTTCAGAACGAGTTTCTTACCTTCGAACAGAATGGTCGCGATCTTTTTGTCCTCATCAACTGAGACGGCAGAAGCGCCGACGACACACGGACGCCCCATTCCACGCGCCACAACGGCCGCATGGCTCGTGAGCCCGCCGACTGCAGTTAGGATGCCCTTGGAAACGTCCATGCCGTGTATGTCGTCCGGCGTCGTTTCCTTGCGAACGAGGATCACGGGACCTTTCTTCGAAAGCTCCACTGCATCTTCGGAAGAGAACGCCGCGCGGCCGACCGCTGCGCCGGGAGATGCGGGCAGACCGCTCGCGATCATCTGCAAATTTTTGCGCATGGCGGGGTCAAGCACGGGATGAAGAAGCTGATCCAACTGCGCCGGAGCGACTCGCTGGACGGCTTCGCGTTTTGAGATCAGCCCTTCTTCGACCATGTCAACAGCAACTCGAACTGCCGCCGGCCCGGTGCGCTTGCCGTT
>JAFAQG010000662.1 GCA_019246575.1 Acidobacteriaceae bacterium | reverse complement strand
GATTTTGTGCCCGGCTGGAATGGCATCAAGCGCCGTCACCGCTCCCGATGCACTCTCTAGCAACTGACCTGGTTGAATGATCACCATAGCGACCGCAACATTATCGTTGGGGTGAAGAACAATCACTCGATTGTCTTTGGTCGAAAGCGGCGAGATTTGAAGTAGTGGCACTTTATTCTCATTCTGTAACGTCGGGCTGCCTGCAGTGCCGATAAGATCCACGTCCGCCCGCTAAATCACGTTGTAAACTTGTAACGTTTTCTAAAGGATCTACGCGGTGTCGCTGTGTTTTAATAGGATCTGTTCCGCCTCATTGCTCCTCGGTAGCTCAACGGTAGAGCATTCGGCTGTTAACCGAAGGGTTGTAGGTTCGAATCCTACCCGAGGAGCCACTTTGTTTTGAATAACTTGCATCCCCATTTTGTTGCTATTTTTGAAGACTGTAGGGACTTTTGTAGGGAAAACTGGTCGTACCGGCGCGCAGCCCATCGTTATTTATCTCGATAGGTCTCGCTCCTGGCACCACTCGTCACAAACCAGTCCGCCCGGACCCTTCGGTCCACAACCGAAAACGATGCCAGCTTCCCAAGCTTGTTACGGGGGTTCGACTCCCCTCTCCCGCTCCTTTTTTTCAATAACTTATAGCAACTTGGTATGTTTGGCGAGACCGCTTAACGCATTAATTCGAAATGGGCGTCGCCGGATCTCCTTGAAGCGGAGACACTTGAACGAACGAGTGCCAGCGCGTCCATTGTCCATGACGAACCTTCGGTCGTAGAGACTCCGACTGACTGACGACCGCAGGGGCAGCCGCCCTAAATGGTCGGAATCGTTCCCCCATCGATAACGATCTCGGTTCCCGTGATCGCCGATGCCCTATCCGAAGAAATAAAAGCGATCAACTCTGCCACCTCAGTTGTTCGGTTGGGACAACCGAGCGGGATTCCGCCAAGCATGTTCATGAGCCTCTGGCGAGCGCGAATGGTCAAAATATTCATGCGGCGCGTTGATAGAACTTGAGCAGACCGCCGAGGCGCTCGCGACATTGGATGCGACCAGCCTGTCGTGATAACGGGACGGGGGCAGGGAAGAGCAGCAGATTGCCTCTGCCCTGATGAGGGCGTTCGAGATGATAGTGCTCGATGAATTGAGTGACTGCCCGGCGTAAAGAGGCTTCACCAAAGAGGATTAGCTTCGATAGGCACTCACTTTTCATGGAACGTACCCAGCGTTCCGCGAACGCATTCAAATTCGGACTCCGGGCTGGCAGGCTGAGAGGTTGCACGTCCGCCGACCGCAGCGTATCTCGAAAGGAAGTGCAGAACTTGGTGTCGCGATCATGCAGAGCAAAACGGACTGGGAGCAGAGCGCCGTCGATCGGATTCATGGCCCTGCGAGCCATCTGTACCATCCATTGTTCGGTGGGATGTTGGGTGATTCCAGCCAGGGTGACGCGACGCGTCTCCAGGTGCAGGAAGAACAGCACATAATAGGTTGCCAGCCCGCGCCAGGTGAGTACCTCAACGGTGAAGAAATCGATGCCTGCGAGTACCGCCATGTGGGAGCGGATGAAGTCCGCCCAACTCGTCTGCTGGCCACGTTTCGGAGCAGGAGGAATGCCGAAGCGGAGTAGGATGTTACCCACGGTTTGATCGGAAACGTGGTGACCGAGATTCTGCAGTGCACCGGCGATGCGATCGTATCCCCAGCGGCTAATCTCACGAGCCAGGCGGATTATGAGCTCAGTGATCTCACGTCCGATGGGCGGTCGGCCCGGATAGAGGCGACGTCGAGAACCGTCAAACTTCTGAGCGACCAGCTTGCGAAACCAGCCCAGAATTGTCTCTGGCTTGGCGGCCGAGGCCACAATATCGAGTCCTCTACGCCCGAGCCGTTTGCCGAGGGCAGCTAGAGTGGAGCGTTCCGGATCGGTCAAGAGAAGACGGGACGGCAGATGTGCTCGAAGAATCCTATCCTCTGCGAGCAGGTATTCATTCTGCAGCAGAAGCTGTTGATTCACCATCCCGGTCACGTATGCGAACAGGCGCGCCACTTGTTGCTTCTTCATCGGAACGCACCATCATACGTTTTTGTCCTCAGCACGTTCGAGTTTTTGATCCTACGGGACACCTGGCCGCCTTATTCACCTTCGAGCTTTGGCTTCACCGACTTTGGGGGGCCACTCGGCCCGCCGCGGCTGGCTTTTTTTGTGATGGTTCCTTCGTGGCTTAGGTGAGTTCGCCTGATAGCTGAGCTTCGCGAGTTGCTCATCAAAGTTGGCCATGGCTGCTGCCTCGCGCCTTTTCAAGAGATCGTTGATAAGGTCCTGCTTGGGGCTCTCTAGCACCTTCTGCTCCGACCGCTAGCTCTCGATCTCTACGGTCCGTTCCTTTCCGGCATGATGATTTTATCGCCTACCCTAGAGCTAGAAAAGCGATATTTGTCTGTTGCTATTCATGGCGCAGCGCCACGGGCGGATCAATCCGGCTTGGTCTCCGGGTTGGGATAAAACTCGCCAACATGGCGGCGCCCGCGGGGAGTATCGTCAATGCGCCAAAGGTGAACGGGCCAGTGGGCTCGATGTCGAAAAGCATCGTCTGCAAGAACCTGGTTAGCATCATAGATCCAATGAGCCCTGCGCCCAGACCAACGATGACGATCAAAGCACCTTTGCCAAAATCGTTCTTGGAATGTGGCTGCGCTGCGCATCGCGCTCCAACTCATTGAATTGGCCTTGAGCCAATGAGCAGCGATCCCTTCGCTCGGTGGGGCTGTCCAGTTCATCTCGTCGATCCGAGAACTCTGGCGTCCACTGTTTGCCCGGAACGAGCCGCCAAGAAATCCGCGGCCTGTCGGGCTTGAAGTTCAACGGAGCGCGCGGTTGCCTTATCGCCCATCTTCCTGAGAAGGGCGCCATAATTCGCAAGAATCACGGGAGTGCCAGCGCACGTCGGTTCCGGCCCTGCCGCCGCGATGGCTTCCTCGAATTTAGTTCGCGCGCCTTCAAGATTTGAAACCAATAATTGAACCACAGCGACGTTACTGAGTGCCATCGCGCGCACGCAGGGCGCAACGCCTGACAACACCGGCACATCCGCGATGTCAGCAGTCGCTTCATCGAAGCGGTGAAGATAGGCTCGATCAACTGCTCGGCTGATTCGCGCAAGAACCAATCGCTCGGAGGCCTTACCCGAGCCGCGCTCCCAGAACGTGATTGCCTTGTCGTAAAGAGCTTCCGATTTCGCATAGTGACCCCGTGCAGCTTCAACTGTTGCTCCCGCGGCCCATAACGAAGCGGAATCGTCTGAAGGTCGTATGGGAACCGACGTCCTCGCCCAGATCGCCGCCGCTTGAAAGGTCTGTCCACAGTCGAGATAACTCCCTATCAAATAGACGCGGCTCATTTGGGCCTTAGGCGTAGAGCCCAAAAGCGGTGCCGCGGCCGTCAGTGCTTCGATCGCATTTCCGCATTGACCATCCATGCGATATGCGTACCCCAGATCGTTCAAAATTTCACCCTCGGTCTCAGGAGTTGCACCCGCCCGGCGCGCGATTGCCAGCGTCCGCAAGAGTTGGCGGACGGCGGCGACAAACTCGTGTCGTGCGATCGCGGCACGGGCGGACTGGATTCGTTCGTAAACTGAGAGTTCGTCGGCTGCC
>JAFAQG010000658.1 GCA_019246575.1 Acidobacteriaceae bacterium | reverse complement strand
CGCTCTGGCGCGACTGGCCGCGTGAAACAGGTCCTCAGATCGAGACGTGTCTTTGTGAACGGCGCGATGCGCGCTGCATCGATCGTTTTCGAAGCCGGGAAAATTCTCTCGGTCGAAGACTTCTCCGCCGCACCACGCGATGCAGAGTTGATCGACGCAGGCGATCTCTACGTCTTGCCGGGGTTGATCGACACGCACGTACATGTCAACGACCCGGGCCGCACGGAATGGGAAGGCTTTTGCACGGCTACGCGGGCGGCCGCGGCTGGAGGATGCACGTCGATTGTCGATATGCCGCTCAATTCGATTCCGGCGACGACCTCCGCTCGAGCGCTCGAAGAGAAACGTGTGGCGGCAAAGGGACAGTGCTTGGTCGATTATGCGTTCTGGGGCGGCGTAGTTCCAGGCAACGAAGATCAATTGATTCCGCTGGCGCGGGCCGGCGTGCGCGGGTATAAATGCTTTCTTGTGGACTCGGGAGTGGCGGAGTTTCCAATGATCACGGAAGCGGACCTTGCGCGCGCAATGCCGCTCGTTGCGGAAACAGGATTGCCTTTGCTTGCGCATGCGGAGCTTCCGGGTCCGCTCGTTCACGCGCAACAGGCGGTACAGCAGAACGATCCGCGGCAGTACGAGACCTGGCTGCGATCGCGCCCGGCCGACGCAGAAGTTCAAGCCATTAGGTTACTGATTAATCTCTGCGGCAGATATCGATGCCGTGTTCACATCGTGCATTTATCCGCGGCTGACGCGCTTCCGTCAGTACAAATTGCGCAAGCCGAAGGCCTGCCGATCACGGTCGAAACGTGTCCCCATTATCTATACTTCTCGCCGGAAGATATCGGTGAGGGACAGACGCAATTCAAATGCGCGCCGCCGATTCGAGAGGCGGCAAATCGGGAGCGGCTGTGGGATGCGCTTCGGCGCGGGCTCATAGATCTGGTGGCAACGGATCATTCGCCGAGCACGCCGGATCTGAAGCGCTTCGAATCGGGCGATTTTTTCGAAGCATGGGGCGGCATCGCTTCGCTCTCGCTTGCTTTCCAGGTGCTGTGGACAGCAGCACGCCGGCGCGGCTTCGAGATCGCCGATCTTGTTCGATGGATGAGCGAAAAACCTGCCGAGCTTGCCGGTTTCGAAACGCGCAAGGGACGGATCGCACCCGGCTTCGATGCCGATTTCGCTGTCTTCGATGCCGACGCGGAATACAGCGTCACCCCCGACCGTCTGCACTTTCGACATGCGATGTCGCCCTATGTCGGGGAGCGGCTTCGGGGCGAAGTAAAAATGACATTCGTGCGTGGAACGCGTGTGTTCGCCGATGGCGAGTTTGCGAAGAGCAAGCCTGGGGTGGAATGCCGGGCATGACCGGCATCGGCTAGAGTAGTCGAATGGAGTACCGAGTAGTCGG
The DNA here is from genome assembly GCA_019246575.1 of Acidobacteriaceae bacterium. The sequence goes on along the minus strand of JAFAQG010000658.1, from coordinate 5,797 downwards.
GAAACCGGTGCCTCGCAAAGAGGCATTGCCGAAGGTCACCGGCGCAGCCGAATACGTCGATGATCTTTCGCTCCCGGGTATGCTGCACGGGCTCACGATCCGCAGCACCATTCCGCGCGGCATTATTCGCGGCATCCGGTTCGAAGACGGCATTCCGTGGGACGAGTTTACGGTTGTTACTGCGCGCGATATTTTAGGCAAAAACGTCGTCAGCCTCATCTTTGATGATCAGCCGTTTCTGGCAGACGGACGCGTGAATCACCCGTACGAACCGATTCTTCTCCTCGCGCATCGCGATAAGAACTTGCTTCAGAAAGCGCGCAACTACGTTCATATCGAGTACGAGCCGTTGCCGGCCGTGTTCGACATCGACACGTCGCTGCGGCGAGACACGATCGTTTGGGGCGAAGACAACGCTTTCAAGAATTACTTGATACGGAAGGGCGACGTGGACCGGGTATGGCAGCAAGCGGCGTTTATTGTCGAGGGCGAATACTCGACCGGCGCACAGGAACAGCTTTACATTGAGCCTCAGGGGATGCTTGCGACGGCAGACCCAAACGAGGGCATAACAGTTCGCGGCTCCATGCAGTGTCCGTTCTATGTGCATAAAGCCTTGATGGCGCTGTTCGATTTGCCCCGGGAAAAGGTTCGCGTTATCCAGCAGGAGACCGGAGGCGCGTTCGGAGGCAAAGAAGAATATCCGTCCATGATCGCGGGGCATGCGGCGCTGCTCGCCTGGAAATCCGGCGAACCGGTGAAGATTATTTACGACCGCGAAGAGGATATGGCCGCGACCACGAAGCGCCATCCCTCTCGAACGCGCCACAAGACGGCGGTGTCCCGCGACGGCCGCTTGCTGGCGATGGATATCGAGTTCGTTATCGATGGCGGGGCGTACGCCACGCTTTCGAGCGTCGTCCTTTCGCGAGGCACGATCCATGCGGCGGGCCCGTATCGCTGCGACAACGTCCGCGTTTCGAGCACAGCTGTTGCCACGAACACGCCTCCGCATGGCGCATTCCGCGGGTTCGGCGCACCGCAAAGTCTGTTCGCACTCGAGCGGCACATGGACAGAGTCGCACGGGTGGTTGGACTCGCGGCGGACGAATTTCGCCGCCGCAATCTGTTGAGAAAGGGCGACACAACCGCGACCGGTCAGATCGTTCAGCAGGACATCGATCTACCGGGGCTGCAGGACCGCGCCCTCGAGATAGCGGGATACCACGAAAAGACCAAGCGGTTCCGGAACGCAAACCGCACGAGCACGCTGAAGAAAGGCATCGGCTTCTCGACGTTTCTTCACGGCGCGGGTTTCACCGGCTCGGGCGAGCGTTACTTGCAGTCCATAGTCGAGATTGAGGCCGCAGCCGATGGAACCGTTCTGGTGCTGAGCTCGATGACCGAAATGGGGCAGGGCACGAACACGATTCTGGCGCAGATTGCGGCCGAAGCGCTCACGCTTCCCTACGATCAGATCGAAGTGCGGCGACCGGATACCGCCTGCGTGCCGAACAGCGGCCCGACTGTTGCCTCGCGGACGGCGATGGTGGTTGGAAAACTTGTGGAAGGCGCGAGCCTCGCGTTGAAGCAGAAGCTGATCGATGCCGATCTGCTGACGCCGTCGTACTCGCCGGAGCAGTTTCGAAGCGCTTGCCGCGAATATCTGGCGCGCTTCGGCGCGCTCCGAACGAGTGCGCAATATCAGGAGCCGCGAGGAATCCACTGGGATGACGAGAAGTATGAAGGCGATGCTTACGGCGCGTATTCGTACGCGACGTATGTGGCCGAAGTCACGGTCGATACGGTCACGGGAGAGATTCAGGTCGACCATTTCGTAGCTGTTCAGGAAGTCGGGCGAGTGCTGAATCCTGTGCTGGCGCGTGGCCAGATCGAAGGCGGAGTCGCGCAGGCGATCGGGTACGCGCTGTATGAGAACGTCGTCTGGCGCGATGGCGCGATGGTCAACAACCAGATGACGAACTACATCATTCCGACCTCGGTGGATGTTCCGCCCATTAGCGTGTTCTTCGAAGAGTTGCCGTACGCTCACGGCGCAATGGGCGCGAAAGGCATCGGCGAGCTGCCGATGGACGGGCCGGCGCCGGCCATTTTGAACGCTGTCGAGAACGCCTTGGGGATTCCGTTCAATCGCGTGCCGCTGCTGCCTGAGAATGTCTTGCGTGCGCTTGCCGAGCGGCCGCAGCCGATAACAGAGGCGTCCGAGGACGAGGAAAGCAGGAGCGTAGCGTGAGGCAGAAATGCTCTCTGTCATTTCTTGTGAATGGCGTTCCGCGCACCATCGAAGCGTATCCGATGACGCGTCTGCTCGACGTGTTGCGCGAGGATCTCGGTCTTACGGGCACCAAAGAGGGCTGCGGCGAAGGCGAATGCGGCGCTTGTTCGGTGATTGTGGATGATGAGTTGGTGAACAGTTGCCTGATACCGGTGATGCAGGCGGAAGGTACGCGCATCTGCACCATAGAGGAACTGGCCCAAAACGGCAGCGTGCATCCGCTGCAGCAGGCATTCATCGAAGCGGGCGCGGCACAGTGCGGCATCTGCACGCCGGGAATGATTATGGCATCGCTTCATTTGCTCTCGCGCAATCCGCATCCCACGATAGACGAAATCCGGCAAGGGCTTGCGGGTAATCTGTGCCGCTGTACCGGTTATTCGCGCATCTTCGAAGCCGTTCAAAAGGTGAGCAGCGATCGCGAATGAGGTGTTATGTTCCGGATTACGAGTTGAGGCGCGCCAGAAGTCTGGTTGACGCGCTTGAGATGCTCGGAAGCGGCGATGGGTGGCGTCCTATCGCAGGCGGGACGGACCTGATGGTCCTTTTCAATGCAGGAAAGCTTCCGTTTGAAAAATTCGTATCGGTTCGCGACGTTTCTGAGCTACGCACCATCATCGTCACTGATTCGGAGGTTCGCCTCGGCGGCGCAGTGACGTATACGCAAATTCGCCAACACGCTACTCTCCAACGAGAATTCCCTTTACTGTGCCTGGCCGCATCGTGGACGGGCGGCATTGCCAATCAGAATCGCGGAACAGTCGGAGGGAATATCGTCAATGCTTCCCCCGCCGCGGACTCGTCGCCCGCGCTGCTCGTCTATGATGCCGAAATTACGCTAATCTCGACGGGCGGCGCGCGCTCGGTTCCGTATCGGCAGTTTCATACAGGGTACAGACAAACGCAATTGCGGCCCGATGAGTTGGTGTCCGAGATTCGGTTGCCGCGTAGAAGGGCGCATTGGCGACACTATGGCCGTAAGGTCGGCCCGCGCAAAGCGCAGGCGATCTCAAAGGTTTGCCTCGCGGCCGGAGCCGAACTGGAGGACGGGCATATCGCGGATATTCGCATCGCTGTTGGCAGCGTGGCTCCGGTTCCGCTGCGCTGTATTAAGACAGAAGCGATGTTGCGCGGAGGCGAGCTGAGGACGGGTCTGTTGGCGCAAGCGCAGGAGCTGATTCGTACAGAGATTCAGCCGATTACGGACATCCGATCGACGGAAGAATATCGGACGCTCGTCGTCGCAAACCTCCTGACCGAGTTCCTGCAGGGCGTGCAATGACCTTGGAGCAACTGAACACCGCAGATTCAAAGACTGTTCGGGAGCAACTGCTGCGGTGTTGCGGATCCGAGGCCTGGGCGAACGATATGCTCGCGCGCCGGCCCTTCGCGGATTCGAACGCGTTGCAGTCCGCCGCTGAGCACGTTTGGTGGGCTCTATCGCAGAGCGCCTGGATCCAGGCATTCTCGTCGCATCCGCGCATAGGCGAAAAGAAAGCGATGAGTGAGTGGTCAGCCGGCGAACAAAGCGGAATAGCGACAGCGGTGGACGGAACAGTTCGCTGTCTCGAAGATCTCAATCATCGCTATGAATCGAAGTTCGGCTGGATGTTTATCGTCTGTGCCACAGGTAAGAGCGCGGATGAGATGAAGACTTCGCTCGAACGGCGGATCGAAAATACGGCCGACGACGAGATTCGGATTGCTGCGGCGGAACAGGCCAAAATCATGCGCCTGCGTTTGCAGAAACTGTTGGCGGAATGAGCGGAATCTCGACGCATCTGCTCGATACCGCCGCTGGACGGCCGGCCTGCGGCGTCGCAGTGCGGTTGTTCCATTACGACGAGGAGATCGCACACGGGACGACCGACGATGACGGCCGCTGTCCGGCGCTCCTGCCGAATGACGCTGTTCTGCATCCCGGGATATATCGGATTGTGTTCGACGTTGCTGGGAAGTTCCCCGACGGCTTCTATCCCGAGATCACCGTTTCATTCCGAGTGGATGACACCTCTGCGCATTATCATGTTCCCCTGCTCGTGAGTCCGTTCGGCTACACAACCTACCGCGGAAGCTGACCGATGCCCGTCCTCACCTTCGACACATATGGCAAAAGCCGTGTCCGTCTTCTGCAAGTATTGCGCAAACACGGGCGCCACGAAGTTGTCGAGCTAACCGTACAGATTCTCCTTGAGGGCGATTTTCGGAATTCGTATGTCGAAGGGGATAACAGCGGGGTGCTGCCGACTGACACGATGAAGAACACGGTGTACGCGATTGCGCGGCAGCGACAGGTAGAATCGATTGAGCAATTCGCGCTCGATCTCGGCCGGCATTTCCTGGCTCGCATGCCGCACGCATCGAAGGTCAAGGTCGCGATCAGTCAGTCGCCGTGGGACCGCATCGGCGATCACCCGCATGCATTCCTCGAGCGAGGAGGAGAACTTCGCTGCAGTGGTGTCACCGTGACACGGTCGCAGGAAACCGTGACGTCCGGTGTCCGCAATCTGCACATTCTGAAGACTGCCGATTCCGCGTTTGCGGGGTACATGAAGGACGAATACACGACACTCGCCGAAACGCACGAGCGGCTGCTGGGGACGGTTCTCGACGCAGACTGGAGGTATGAGGAGGGTGATCTGGGCTTCAGTGCACTGCATGAACAGATCAGACGTGCGCTATTGGACACCTTTGCCGGGCATCGGAGCTTTTCCGTGCAACACACCTTGTACGCCATGGCAGAGAATGTACTTGATGGCTGCCCGCAGGTGAACGATATCCACCTCGTTATGCCGAACAAGCACTGCCTGCTGGTCGACCTCTCTCGTTTCGGACTCGATAATCCGAATCAGGTCTTTGTTCCGACAGACGAACCGTCGGGGTACATCGAAGCACGGATTGGACGTTAAACGGGCGCGCCCCCGGGGCTGCTACGGTTCTAAGCCGGCCGCGAACGACGTTTGAGGACAAAATTAGAACGTAATCCGCAGACTTACCTGGGCCCGCCGCGCGGTCGTGCCATCCGGGCTCGCAGCGTCCGAGTTCGGAGTTGCGTAGTCGGTTCTGTATCGCAAAGTTGTGCCGACCAAGTCGTACTCTGCAGTGCGGCGGCTGGTGTCGTACGGCGTGTTGAAGAGGTTAAACGCCTCGAAGGTTAAGTAACCAACCACTCGCTCCGAGAAGGGCAATTTCTTGGACAGCCGTGCATCGACTCTGTAAATGGGATCCACATCCAAATTGCTGACCGGCTGAAACGGCACGCGGCTAAATCCTCCGCCCAGCCCATTGACTGAACCCGAAACCAAGGCACCTGAAAACGCATTTCCGGAAACATTGGTCGTGGAGTTTGTCGGCTGGGAGGACTGGAGCGTGGTGACGGAGCTAAGTTGCCAGTTATTGATGAGATAGCGAGCCGCGAAGCTGTCGCTTTTCATGAACGTCGGCGACCACACAAAGGTCGTGACGAACCGGTGGCGCACATCGTTAGCAGCAGAGCCTTTC
>JAFAQG010000656.1 GCA_019246575.1 Acidobacteriaceae bacterium | reverse complement strand
ACGATCCGAGCTTTGACGGCGATGAGCCTCCCGGCTTATGAGCCGTGTTCGCGTCAGCCCGTTACCGTCGGGTGTGATTGATAAACCCTTCCGGAGACTATCGCGGAGAAATCGCCTTGAGGCTTTGTTCCCGGACGGCCGAGACCCACAATTGCGGGCAGATTACCGAGAACGCTGCACGGTTTGCGCGCCTTTCACGACCTTGAATTTAGCTGTCCGGCTCACTCGACCGAGATATTCAGCACCTATCAGATAGCTGTAGTCATCGGTTCTAGATGCGGCTGCAAGGTGGAGCGCTGTGACTTGGCCAATCTGACTGCTAGATGCTATAAGCCGATCCTACGTTCCTAAGTGTTAAAGCACAGTCACGGGTTATTCATTCATAGCGCAACGAAATTAGGGGATCCACAAGCGTAGCCCGCCGCGAGGGAACGTAGGATGCCCCATACCCTGCGAGCAGCAGAATTGCGGTCACGGAAATCAGCGTCACCGGATCGTATGTCTTGATTCCGGCAATCTGGTTTTGCATCACGCGCAGCAGCAAGAAAGAGAGAAGCGCGCCAATAACGATTCCCAGAATCACGAATCGCATACCGGCCCGAATCACGAGGCCCCGAACGTTGCCCGTAGATGCACCCAGCGCCATGCGTATGCCGATTTCTTTCTGCTGCTGTGACACCGTGTAAGAAATGACGCTGTAGACGCCGACACAAACCAGCACGAACCCGATGGAGGCGAAGACGGCAAATAGTTGCACTCCGAATCGAGTTGGCGAGAACAAGAATTGATCGAGCAGCTGCGTCATGGTTCCTGACTGTTGCGGAACAACATTCTTGTCAATAGAGAGTATGCTGCTCTCCAGTGTCTTACTCATCGCGGCGGGCGAACCGACGGTCTTGACAAATACTCCAAATCCCCCGTATCCGGACAGCGTCATGGGGGTGTATGCTTCCGGCGCCGTGGGATCGACCAATCCGCTATTACGAAGGTCGGACGTGACGCCGACGATCTCGAACCATGGATTCTTGATAGGGACCGGAGCTTGCTCGAAGACATCGATCCGCACCTGCTTGCCCACTGGGTTCGCGCCGTGCATTAACTTCGTGACGAACGTCTGGTTCACCACGGCTATCATGTGCTTGCCAAACAGATCGGCCTCCGTGATACTGCGTCCGCTGAGAATGTGGGTGCCCACGGTCTCAAAATAGCGGGGGTCCACCAGGCCTGCCTGTCCCTTCCACTTCTCGGTATGTGCGATCCCAGCAACATCGAAGGTCGTAGGAATGCCCCCGAATGGCGGAAATTCGAGCGCAGTCGAAGCCGAGGTAACGCCCGGGGCCGCGCGGAGCTTATCCGTGAGGTCTCGGGCGAAGCGATACTGCGATTCAGCAGTGGGGTATTGCTTTCCCAATTGGACCTGCGCAACCAGCAATTTGTCGGCCCGGAAGCCGAGGTCTGCGCCGCGTTGCACCAGGAAGCTGCGCATCAGCAAGCCTGCGCCGCTCAGCAGGAACAGCGACAAAGCGACTTCGAACACTACCAGCGCGTTCCGCATTTTCCCGCGACGGAAGCCGCTGTTGCCGCGCCCACCCGCTTTCAACGGCTCCGCCAGATTGCGTGCGAACGCCCCCAAGGACGGGATCAGCCCGAAAATCAGAGGAGTCAATACGGCGACGAGTACCGTAGCTCCCAGCACGGGAAGGTTCAGCCGGATATCGGCTTCATCCGGAAAGGTAAACTTCGGGAGCGCGACCGTCAGCGCTTTGAGCCCGGCGGCCGCGAGCCCGCATCCGAGCACGGCCCCGCACCAGGCGAGCAATGAACTCTCAATCAGAAGCTGTCGCATCACCCGCCACCGTCCCGCACCGAGCGAGCTTCGGATTGCGAACTCCTTTTCGCGTGCCGTGGCGCGCGCCAGCAGCAGATTGGCCACATTCGCGCACGCAATCAGCAGCAGCAGCCCCACCGCGCCCAGTAGAATGTAAAGCGTTTGGCGAAATTTTCCCACCACATTGTCGATCAGGAGCGGCACGCGAACGTCAAACTGCTTCGGGTAGAAGAGGTGATACTGTTTCGCGAGTCTGTGGGCAATGATGTTCAGATCGGGCGCAGCCGATTTCGGCGTGAGTCCCGGCTTCAGATGCCCCATCAAGAACACGAACTCGGAGTTCGCATCAGCTTCTGCCGGATTCGGTGTGAAAGGCATCCACAGGTCAGCGCCCCACAGTGTAAATCGCTTAGGCATGATCCCGATGAGGGTCGTGGGAATGCCGTTAAGAATATAGTTCTTGCCGATGATATTGCGATCGCCTGCGAACCGGCTCTGCCATAGCTTGTAGCTCAGCACGAACACGGGCGGGGCTCCCGATTTCGCGTCTTCCTGCGTGAAGTACCGGCCCGTAAGCGGCTGCATCCCGCAGAACTCGAAGGCATTGCCGGTCAATTTCGCCCGCAGGAACGATTCGAGGCGGCCCGACGGATCGGTCATCAGTACGCGATCCTGGATGAGCCCGATGCTGTCTTCAAAAACGTGATTCTGCTGCCGAAGCTGTACAAATTCGGCTTGCGAGTACCCTTGCCGGCCGCCGTCTTGCGCCCGCGTGGAGTCGTGAATCTCGACGCCCGTTAACCGCGTCCCGCCCTTGTATGGAAACGGGTCCAGCAGCACATTATCGATGACGCTGAAAATCGCCGTCACCGACCCAATGCCAAGTGCCAGCGCAATCACGGCCGTCATGAAGAACCCGCGATCTCTAATTAGCATCCGGATCGCATACCGAAAATCCTGCAGCGCGGAATCCATGAAGAAGAATACGTAAGCACGCTGGAAAAGGTGCCGAGAAACTTCTGTGGTTACAAGAAAAAACGCAAAATTGAGTCCGCGCCACTGGATCTGCGCCGGGACGCAATCACAATTTCTTGTTTACGATTGAGGAATGCCGGTCTCCGTCAACGTACAGACTGTCCACCCTCGCAAGTTAGCCGCAGTGCGGCGCGAGGTCGCGCCGGGCGCAGTTGGCTCAGCTTGGCGGCCGGCTCTCGACAAAGTCTGGGAGTTCATTCGCAGCCAGCCGGGGCTGCGGACTGACGGCCACAACATTTTCCTCTACCACCACCCGACGCAGCCGAGCGCGCCGATACGGTGTGACTTCGGTGTGGAGGTCACGCGCGCATTTGAAACGGCGGGCGAGGTGC
>JAFAQG010000652.1 GCA_019246575.1 Acidobacteriaceae bacterium | reverse complement strand
GCGATTCCATGCTCCTGGGCGACAAATGCGGCGCGCACACGTTTCCGTATCTAGAAGTCAAGAATACGTCTTCGAGCATTGAGCATGAGGCGTCCACTTCGAAGATCGGCGAAGACCAGATCTTCTATTGCCGGCAGCGTGGAATCTCGACCGAGGACGCGGTCAACATGATCGTGAACGGTTTCTGCAAGGAAGTATTCCGGGAGCTTCCGATGGAGTTTGCCGTTGAAGCGCAGAAATTGCTTGGCGTCAGCCTGGAAGGCAGCGTGGGATAGACGCGTGGGGGACTGCGCGGGTCGTCTATACGCAACGGGGAAACAACTGAAGAAAGAAGAGTAATGTTGAAGAGCCCAATTCTCGAAATCAAGAATTTACATGCGAAAGCAGGCAATAAGGCTATTTTGCGCGGCGTGAGCCTAACGGTGTACCCGGGTGAAGTGCACGCCATCATGGGGCCGAACGGCTCGGGTAAGAGCACACTGGCGCAAGTGATCGCGGGCCGCGACCTCTATGAAATGAACGAAGGTGAGGTGCTGTACGAGGGTAAAGATCTTCTGGAACTCGATCCGGAGGAGCGTGCGCAGCAGGGCATTTTCCTCGCGTTTCAGTATCCGGTCGAGATCCCGGGCGTCAGCAACCTGTATTTTCTGAAAGCGGCGCTGAATGCCGTGCGGAAGAACAGAGGCGAGCCGGAGTTGGATGCGATGGACTTTCTGACGCTTGTGCGGCAGAAGATGTCGCTGATGGACATGGACGAAGCTCTGCTCAATCGAGCGGTGAACACGGGATTTTCAGGCGGCGAGAAGAAGCGGAACGAGATTTTCCAGATGGCGGTTCTCGAGCCTCGTTTGGCGCTACTGGATGAGACGGACTCGGGGCTCGACATCGATGCGTTAAAGATTGTCGCGAACGGTGTGAACACGCTCCGCAGCCCCGATCGGGCCATCGTTGTCATCACGCACTATCAGCGACTGCTGAACCACATTGTGCCCGATTTTGTGCACGTGCTGGCGGACGGGAAGATTGTCAGGTCGGGCGACAAATCGCTGGCGCTGACGCTGGAGGAGAGCGGGTACGCCGGGCTTGACGAACTGGTGGAGACGGTATAGATGCCGGCAGCGACGATATCCGGAGTAACGGAAATCCGGAAGCGCGCAGCCGAGAACTTCGAAGCTCGCGGCTTCCCCACAACGCGCGACGAGGAGTGGCGGTTTACAAATGTAGGGGCCATTGTCAAAGCACATCTGCCTAGTGCGACGCCGAATGTTCCGGGGGACAGCCTGCGGGCCGCGATGGAGCGCCATCCCGACCTGGTTGAAGAGCACCTCGGGCGTTACGCCTCGTATGAGGCTAACCCGTTTGTAGCCCTGAACACCGCCAATTTCGAAGACGGCACGTTTCTGCACTTCCCGGCGAATACGGTTGTCGAGGAACCGGTGTGGATCGATCTGACTGCCGTCCCAGAGCGTACGACGCACCCGCGCAATCTGATTATTGTTGGACCGGGTAGCCAGGTTCGACTTATCGAGAGGTACACGGGTAGGGGCCGCTATTTCACAAATGCGGTCACCGAAATCGTTGTTGGCGAAAACGCGACGGTGGAGCACGTGAAGCTGGAACAGGAGAGCCCCGAAGCTTTCCACGTCGCCACCATTCAGGTGCATCAGGCAAGGAACTCGAATTTCAAATCCCACAATATTTCGCTTGGCGGGTTGCTGGTGCGGAACGACGTAAACGGAGTTCTTTCGACCGGGTGCGAGGGCACTCTGAACGGTTTGTATCTTGTGAACGGCAAACAGCACGTCGACAATCACACGGCGCTCGATCATGCGGAGCCGTATGCAGCGAGCCACGAGCTTTACAAGGGCATTCTCGACGGTTCGGCGAGTGCGGTATTCAACGGGAAGATTTTCGTTCGCAAAGACGCGCAAAAAACCGACGCGAAGCAGACGAATAAGAACCTGGTGCTTTCGGAAAACGCGGTCATCAACACCAAGCCCGAGCTGCAGATCCTGGCGGACGACGTACGTTGCACTCATGGCGCGACGGTCGGTCAACTCGACCAGGAAGCGCTGTTTTATCTGCGGGCGCGAGGCATTGACCAGACTGACGCGCGCGATCTTCTGATTTACGCGTTTGCGCGCGATATCATCGAGCGCATCGGCATCGCGAGCATCCGAACGTATCTCGAAAAAGCTCTGTTTCAGGTGCTGACGCATTCGCGGGCGCTCGCGGAGATCGCTTCATGAGTGCGCAGGCGGAAGCCGTTCGGACGCCGGCCGGCTTCGATGTCGAGCGGATCCGGCAGGACTTTCCCATTCTGCGAGAGAAAGTGCACGGGAAACCGCTGGTGTATCTGGACAACGCGGCGACAACACAGAAGCCGTACGTGGTGCTGGATGCGTTGATGGACTATTACTGCCATTACAACGCGAACGTGCATCGCGCTGTACACCTGTTGAGCACGCGCGCGACACAAGCGTGCGACGACGTTCGCGTAAAGGTTCGCCGGTTTATCAACGCTCGCTCGACAAACGAAATCATTTTCGGTCGTGGCGCGACGGAGGCATTGAATCTGGTTGCGCAGAGCTACGGGCGCGAAAACCTGCAGCCGGGAGACGAGGTGCTGATTTCCGGCCTGGAACATCACTCGAACATTGTTCCGTGGCAGATGCTTTGTCTCGAAAAGAATGCCCACGTGCGCGTTGTTCACATCGATGACAAAGGGGTCATTCCGCTCGAAGAGTTCGAGCGTGCGCTCAATGAGCGCACACGAGTCGTGGCGCTCGCGCACGTTTCGAATGCTCTCGGCACGGTAAATCCGCTCTCCGCGATGATTGAGATGGTCCATCGCTCGTCGAATGCGGTGGTGGCGGTCGACGGCGCACAGGCGGTCCCACACGTGCCGGTGGATGTGCGCGCACTGAATGCCGATTTCTACGCCTTCTCCGGGCACAAGCTGTTCGGACCCACGGGCATCGGTGTCTTGTACGGCAAGGAAGCGCTGCTTGAAGCTATGCCGCCGGTTGAAGGCGGCGGTGACATGATCCGGTCGGTAACGTTTGAGAAGACCGAATACAATGTTCTGCCGTATAAGTTCGAAGCCGGGACGCCGGACATCGCGGGAATCATAGGTCTCGGCGCGGCGATAGATTATGTGAACGGCATTGGGTTGGACAACATCGCAGCGTATGAGACCGAGTTGCTGGACTATGCGACAGACTCGATCTCGGGCCTTGACGGCGTTCGGATTATTGGAACTGCGCCGAACAAAGCAAGCGTAATCTCATTCGTGATCGACGGCGCGCATCCGCACGATGTGGGAACGATTCTTGATCTGGAAGGAATTGCGGTGCGCACGGGTCATCATTGCGCGCAACCTGTCATGGACCGCTTTCAAATAGCGGCCACGACGCGGGCTTCGCTCGCACTTTACAATACGTATTCCGAAATTGATGCGCTGGTCGCCGGTATTCGCAAGGTACAGGAGTTTTTTGCCTAATGTCGAATCTCCATGACTTGTACCAGGAGACGATCATCGACCACAGCAAGCGGCCGCGCAACAAAGTTGTTGTTTCCGAGCCAACGCACAGCGCGGAAGGTTATAACCCGCTATGCGGCGATCGTGTAACGGTGCAGGTCAAGATGGAAGATGGCCGGATTGCCGGCATCGGCTTTCAAGGTGTGGGTTGCGCCATCTCTACCGCGTCGGCATCGTTGATGACGGACGCAATGAAGGGCAAGACAGCAGAAGAAGCTGAGAGCGCGTTCGAGAAATTTCACGCTTTACTTACTGTGGACCGGCCGCCGGCAGCGGATCTCGGGAAGCTAACCGTATTCTCCGGGGTGCGAGAATACCCCATGCGCGTCAAATGCGCAACACTCGCCTGGCATACCTTGCGCGCGGCGCTCCGAGGGGAGCACAAGCCGGTTTCGACGGAGTAACAGATGGCGGAAGACTTGCGCGCCCGTGTCGTCGACGTGCTCAAGACTGTTTACGACCCTGAGATTCCGGTCAACATATACGAGCTGGGCCTGGTGTACGATCTGCAGACTACGCCTGAAGGCGGCGTGATTGTGACGATGACGCTGACTGCGCCTAATTGCCCGGTTGCGGGGATTTTGCCCGACCAGGTGAAGCAAAGAATTCTGCGTCTCGAGGGCGTCACATCGGCTGATGTCCGGCTGGTTTTTGATCCGCCTTGGGATCGCAGCAGGATGTCGGATGCCGCCAAACTGACGCTCGGTTTTGATTTGGGTCCGAATGTTGTTCCGCTCTCGAGATTACGGCCATGAAGCTCAGCTCTCACGAGGAATACGGATTGCGCTGTCTGCTGCAGGTGGCGCGCCACGGCGCGACCGGGAGTGCGACGATTCCGGAGATCAGCCGTAATGAAGGCATCTCGACGCCGTACGTAGCGAAACTGATGCGCATCTTGCGCCGAGGTGGACTGGTGAAAGCGGCGCGCGGCAAAGCCGGAGGCTATACGCTTGCGCTTGCTCCTGAGCGAATTCTTGTTGGCGATGCGCTGGCTGTTCTTGGTGGCCGGATGTACGAAAGCGATTTTTGCGATCGCCATGCCGGCAGCCAAGACAACTGCACGCATTCAACGGATTGCTCGATTCGTAGTTTATGGCGTGCGGTACAGGACGCGGTTGATAGCATCGTGCGTACGACAACGATTCGCGATCTGCTGCGCTCGGGCTCGAACGGCGGGGGCACCGCGA
>JAFAQG010000188.1 GCA_019246575.1 Acidobacteriaceae bacterium | reverse complement strand
CGGTGCGCGTGCACAAACCCGGTCGGCTTCGTCGCGTTTTGCACGGCTGATGCCGTTTGCGGCGGACACAATCGCTCCAGCGGTTGCCGAAGTCACGACTGCCCGCTGGAACTTCTCCTGCCCATGTGTGCGATGGAAAGGCGCCATCTTCTCTTCGATATACGCATGTAAGCGGCGCAGCTCATCGTCTGTGGGGAGATCGGTTTTCAGGAAGACTTCGGTCAACCGTACCGCCCCCAGCGGCTTCGATACGGCATCGATCAGCTGCCCGTTCTGGCTGACAATTATTTCCGCGCTTCCACCGCCGACATCGATGATGAGCGTGCGCTCTTTCGGTCTCGGCCAGCGCGCCTCAACGCCCAAATGTATAAGCCGTGCCTCTTCCGCGACCGATATAATCTCGACGTTCGTGCCCAGGGCGGCGCTCGTCCGCTGTAGAAATTCGTCCTGATTGCTCGCGTCACGAACCGCGCTAGTCGCAACTGCGCGGACACCGACGACCGATAATCGCCCGTACACGCCCGCCATTTTTGCCAGGTTCGCGCAGAGGAACGTTAGCGCCTCTTCGCTGATCCGTCCCGTCCGGAACACGCTCTCGCCCAAACGCGTTACTTGCCGGTCTTCAGCCAGGATCTGCGTCCGTCTGCCGCTCACCTCCGCGGCCATCATCCGCACCGAGTTGCTGCCGATATCGACGGCTGCATAGCGGGGCATACCAGTGTTTATAGCAGGTACGGCCGCTGCTTCATCAAGTCTCTATGCGCCGGCCCGGATGTTCCTCTTTACGGATTCTGCCAACCGCCACCAAGTGCTCGATACAGCTGCACAACGGAAAGCAATTCGTTTTTACGAAGCTGCGCGAGTGTCAGCTCGCCCGAAAACTCATTGCGCTCCGCATCCAGAACCTGTAAGTAACTATCAAGCCCTCCTTTGTAGCGCAATGTAGAGAGCCGGTCGGTGTCCTGGAGTGCTTTGACCAGAAGCTCCTCTTGCGCGCGCTGCTCACGGTTCTTCTGATAGTCGGCGAGTGCGCTCGAAACTTCCTGAAGCGCAGTTTGGACGGTCTTCTTATAGTTGGCGAGGATTTCGCGTTGCTGCGCTTGAGTCAACCGCAAGTTGTTCCGCAGCTGGCCCGCGTTGAAAACGGACAGAACTCCCGCGGGCGAAATATTCTCGTTTCGCGCCGGACCTGTAAACAAATCTCCGAGCGCGCGGCTCTGAACGCCGAGGAGAGCCGTCAGCGAAATCTGCGGGAAAAACAACGCCTGCGCGGCTCCAATTTGAGCATTCGCAGCGACCAACGCCTGCTCAGCTTGGCGAATATCGGGACGGCGCTCCAGAAGATCGGAAGGGAGACCCGCTGGAACCGCTGCAGGCCCGGTCAAATCGAGGAGAGACTTGCCGCGAGGAACATCGGCGGGATTCTGTCCGAGCAGCACGTTCAGCGCATTCTCCGTCTCGGCGATGGCGCGCTCCGTCGCCGCAATTTGGGCAGTCGCCGTGTACAGCAGTTGCTCAGCCTGGCGGATGTCCAGCCCTGTCGAAGCGCCTCGTTGTTCGCGAAGCCTTGTAAGTTTGAGGCCGTTCTCGGCGATTTCTTTAGTTTTGTGCGCGATATCGAGTTCGAGGTCGAACTCCCGCATCGTCACATACGTAGTAATGACATCGGCAATGAGACTGGAGACGACAGCGTGCTGGGCCTCTTCTTGCGCGAGGTATTGAGCCCGGGCCGATTCGTTTAGTCGCCGGATCCGCCCCCAAACGTCCAGCTCCCACGAGAGATTCAACCCGGCTTGCGTGTAGCTCGTAGCGAGATTCGTGCCGGGCGGAATGAAATTGAATGAGCCGATACTGGAGGTGCGTGCGGCAACAGTCGAACCGGATGCCGAGATTTGAGGCGCGATTTGAGAACGCGAAATGCCCAACCGCGCACGAGCTTCGAGGACGCGCTGCGTAGCAGCCTCGAGATCGTGATTGTGATCGAGCGCCGTCTTGACGAGCTGCGTGATTACATCGTCATGGAATAGGCTGGTCCACGCGACATCGGACAGCGAGCCCTTTTCTCTGACCTCAGTGGGAACAGGCTGCCGGTACTGCGCAGGGACGGGTACTGCGGGGCGCTTATAGTTCGGACCGACAGCGCAGCCGGTTAGAAGAGATAGCGAGAGCAGCGTGATAATTGGGGGACGCATTTAGTCTCCTCCCGCGTGAACGGGTTCCGCCGCCACGGCCGCCTCTGGCGCTAGCCGCCGGCGCGACGCGATTCGGTTCACAACCACATACAGCACGGGAACAATGAAGACCGCGAGAATTGTTGCCGAAAGCATACCGCTCAAGACCGCAGTTCCGAGCGCTCGCCGCGCTCCAGCGCCGGCGCCAGTGGCGATTGCAAGCGGAAGAACGCCCAGGATGAAGGCAAAGGAGGTCATGAGAATGGGTCTGAGCCGCAGGTGCGCGGCCTCGAGCGCCGCATCCTCGATCGACCTGCCCTCTTCCTTCCGCAGCTTGGCGTATTCGACGATCAAGATGGCATTCTTTGCCGCCAGTCCAATCAGCGTGACGATGCCGATTTGTGTGTAGACGTCGTACGCGTAGCTGCGCAGGAAAATCCCGAGAAGCGCCCCGAAGATACCCAGCGGAACAGCAAGAATGACCGAAAAAGGCGTCGACCAGCTCTCGTAAAGCGCCGCAAGGAAGAGGAATACCAGAACTGACGCAAGGCCGAACGTGTAACCTTCCTTTCCTTCTGCGAGCTTCTGTTGGTAAACCGTCCCTGTCCATTCATATCCAAAACCCGCCGGCAGCTGCTTTGCGATCTGTTCCATAGCCGCGGCGGCTTCGCCCGAGCTGTGACCCGGCGCCGCGCTGCCGATAATCTTTACGGCGCGGTACCGGTTATACCGGTAAATGACTTCCGGGCCAACCACCGGCTCTGTTTTGGCCAGGGTACTTAGCGGAACCATGTCACCCTGCGAGGTCCTGACATAAAAGCGATTGACATCGGAAGGCTCCCGGCGGAAACCCGGCTCGGCCTGAAGATACACCCGCCACGTGCGGCCGAACCGGTTAAAGTCGTTGACGTACAGTCCGCCCAGGAACGTTTGCAGCGCATCGTAGACGTCCGTAATCGGAACGCCTAACGTCTGCGCCTTATCACGGTCGACATTCACCTTGTACTGCGGAACGGTGTTGCGGAACGTGCTGATCACGTTTTGCAGTTCAGGCCGCGTGCGGGCGAGTGCGACGAGTTGATCCGTCGCCTGTGCCAGCGCCTCGACATCACCGCCCGCGCGATCTTCGAGCATGAACTCAAAACCGCCCGATGTGCCCAGACCTAAAATCGGCGGGAGACCGAAAGCAAAGATAAACCCATCTTTGATTCCGTAGTATCTTTGCTGCACAGCGCCGAGAATGTTCGCAAACTGAACATTTTTCGCCTTACGCTCGTCCCACGGTTTTAGCGTTGCAAAAACGGTAGTAACGTTCGAGTTGTTAGTTGACGTGGGAATATCCAAGCCGCCGACTACCGAAGTATCTTGTATTCCGGGCGTAGTTTGAAGAACATTTTCAACCTGCTTACTCGTTTCGAGATTTCGTTCTACAGAAGCCCCGTCCGGCAAGCGCACCGATGAGATGAAGACGCCCTGATCTTCTTCGGGCAAGAATCCGCTTGGGAGAGTTTTAAAAAGCGTTCCCGCAGTCACATACACGGCCGCCAATGCGACGAGCGCCAGCACTGCCTTGCGGACTAATATGCGCACACCTGCAAGATAACGATTCTTCGTCCAATCAAAGCCCTGGTTGAATTTGTCAAAAAGTCTTCCTGCCAAACCCTTCTCGTTGCGTTTCGGCTTCAGAATAAGTGCGCTCAAAGCCGGGCTCAGCGAAAGAGCATTGAAGGCCGAGAGTAATACCGAAGCGGCAATTGTAAGCGCGAATTGCCGGTAAATTTGTCCGCTGATTCCGCCGAGAAATGCCACGGGAATAAACACTGCGGCCAGGATGCAAGCAATCGCAACCACCGGACCGGAGACTTCCCGCATAGCGCGAATGGTCGCCTCGCGCGGATCCATGCCTCGATCAATATTCAGTTGCACCGCCTCCACGACAACAATCGCATCGTCGACAACAATGCCGATCGCGAGCACGAGACCGAACAGACTCGTCGTGTTGATCGAAAAACCCAGAGCTGGGAAGAGTGCAAACGTACCGATCACCGCCACCGGCACAGTAAGGAGCGGTATAAGCGTCGCGCGCCAGTTCTGAAGGAACACGAACACGACCAGCATCACAAGCAGAACAGCTTCGAACAGCGTCTGGATGACTTCCGAAATGGATCTCGTCACGAAACGGGTGGAATCATACGGAATCTTGTACTCCAGGCCGGTCGGAAACGACTGCTTCGCCTGCTGCATGAATTTGACTACCTGCCGTTGGGTTTCCACCGCGTTTGCGCCCGGCGCCAGGTAGACAATGATGAACGCTGCTTCACGTCGATTCCAAAATGTGAAATTGGAGTAGTCCTGCGGTCCTAGCTCCACGTGCCCGACATCCCGGACGCGCAGCAAGGACCCGTCCGGCTGCGCCCGGATGACAATGTCCGCAAACTCCTGCGGCGTGGTCAGCCGGCCTGAGGCGTTAACCGGATACTGATAATCGATTCCTTTGGGCACCGGCGGCTGACCGAGCGAGCCGGCAGGATTCTGCCTGTTCTGTGCCTGAATCGCGCTATCGATGTCGGTTGCGGTCAGCCCCAATTTCGC
>JAFAQG010000765.1 GCA_019246575.1 Acidobacteriaceae bacterium | reverse complement strand
AAGCACCGGGTTTAGGCATTCCCGCCGTCAATGTAGGATTGCGGCAAAAGGGCCGACTGCGCACGGAAAACATCATCGACGCAGACGCTAACGGAGCTGATGTAATACGCGCCCTGCGGCAGGCTCTCGATCCTCAATTTCGGGTGCATCTCGAGCAGAATCGGAAGCTTGCGGACGGTATGGCCGGGCAGCGAATCGTAAACGTGCTGCGCGCCTGGCGACCTCATGCGGCACTTCGGAAGCGCTTTAACGAACGCCCAGAGAGCGCATGTCCAAAATCTCGTAACTGATATGCGAAACGAACGGCTAAAGCAGTGCATTGCTGATGAGTCCGTGTCGATCCGCGAAACCATGGTTACGATTGACCGGGGCGCGGTCGAAATCGCGTTCATTAGTAACCGCGAGGGAAAGATTATCGGGACCTGCACCGACGGCGATATCCGCCGCGCGCTGTTAGCCGGCGCTGAACTCAGCTCGCCCGTGAAGCCATTTATTCAGCGGAACTTCGTTGCGGTTGGGGAGTGTGTGGGACGGGCCGAGGTACTTGATCTCATGCAGGCGCGCCACATACAACAAATACCGGTGCTTGATTCGGAACGGCGCCTGGTTGGACTGCATCTCATGCGCGAGCTCATCGGCACCGTCGAGCGGCCAAATTGGGCTGTGTTGATGGCTGGCGGCAAGGGAATGAGGCTACGGCCTCTTACGGAACACCTTCCAAAGCCTATGATTCCGGTCGCCGGGCGCCCCATTCTTGAGCGGCTTGTCCTGCATCTCATCAGCTACGGGATGCGCCGAATCTTTATTTCGGTCAACTATAAGAGCCATCTGGTAGAAGAGTTCTTCGGCGACGGGTCGAAGTATGGATGTTCGATCGCATACCTCAGAGAGCAGGAACCACTCGGCACAGGCGGCGCACTAGCGCTTCTAACCGAGCGCCCGCAACATCCATTTGTGGTGATGAATGGCGACTTAGTAACCGGGATTAATGTTGCCGAGATGCTCAATTTTCATGAGCGCGGCCGTTTTAATGCGACGGTCGCCGTTCGTGAATATTTCCACACCGTACCGTTCGGCACAATTGAAGTGGATGGGGAGGACATCCGCAAGATTGCGGAGAAACCAACTCAATCCTGGCTGGTAAATGCCGGAACTTACGTCTTGCATCCTGAGTTCATCAACCGCGTTCCGAACGGGCGCGACTGTCCGATAACAACACTGCTCGATGACGCTATCCGCCGCAAAGAACGCATCGGCGCCTATCGCGTGCTTGAAGATTGGACGGACGTGGGCCGCGTCTCGGATTTGGCGCGCGCAACGGGTGCAAGTCCGGCTTGGGATACGAATTAAACAGAGCTCCTCAGACAATTTCAAAAATGATTGATTGTCCCGCATTAGTCCAAGAGCGCCTCAATCAGACAACCGCTCCAGCCACGATCCCGCTATGTGTGCCCGAAATTCGTGGTAACGAATGGCGCTATCTCAAGGAATGCCTGGATACTGGCTGGGTTTCCTCTGTTGGCTCGTTCGTCAGTCGTTTTGAGGAAATGTTAGCCGGTTATGTCGGGGCCAGATACGCGGTCGCAACCGTAAACGGAACGGCTGCTTTGCACGTCGCATTGCTCGCGGCGGGCATCGAACCCGAAGATGAAGTGCTCGTTTCCACGCTCACCTTTATCGCTCCTGCTAATGCGGTTCGGTATGCAGGCGCGCATCCGGTTTTCGTCGACGCAGATCCACAGACGTGGCAAATGGATGTATCCCGCATTACGGATTTTGTGGAGCGGGAATGCCGCTACCAAAACGGCCGGCTAATTAACTCGCGCACCGGTCGGCGCGTGCGCGCGATTGTGCCCGTACACATTCTCGGGCATCCAGTCGATATGGAGCCTCTGAACGCACTTGCTGAAACATACGACTTAGAAATCATCGAGGACGCGACTGAAAGCCTCGGCGCAGCTTACAACAGCACGCGGGTCGGCCATCTGGGGCATATCGCATGTTTCAGCTTTAATGGAAATAAGATCATTACGACGGGCGGCGGCGGCATGGTTGTCACTGACGACGAAATAGTCGCGAACCGTATTCGATATTTGACAACTCAGGCCAAAAAAGACCCTGTCGAATACATTCACGAGGAAATCGGGTTCAACTACAGGCTTACCAATATTCAAGCTGCAGTCGGTTGCGCACAGATGGAACTGCTGGACGAATATGTCGCGGCAAAGCGACGCATAGCTGTAGCCTACAACCGGAACCTTGAGGGCGTTCCCGGGATTTCAGCCCTGCATGAGCAACCATACGCATTCAGCACATTTTGGATGTACACAGTCCTGGTTGAGCCCGCGAGGGACGGCCGCGACAGCCGTGAGCTAATGAGAACACTCGCCGCATCCGGCATTCAGTCGCGTCCACTTTGGCAGCCTCTGCACCGCAGTAAAGCACATTCGGGAAGTCAAGTTCTCGGCGGCGAGGTCGCGGAGGCACTCAATGCCAAAGCTCTCAGCCTCCCCTCGTCTGTAGGATTGAGCCTCGATTCGGTTGACAGCGTATCGGAGCTTGTTCGGAACTTTCAATGCGATCTGAATTCCTCCCTATAACTTTTGCACCACTTTATGGGAGATCGGAAGAAGATTGTTGCCATTATTCCAGCACGAGGCGGCTCGAAAAGTATTCCTCGAAAGAACTTAGTGCTGATTCATGGCCGTCCTCTGATTGATTACTCTATTAAGACTGCGCTTGCATCGAAAGCAATTCAGCGGGTTGTGGTCTCGACCGAAGATGCGCAAATCAAAACGGCTGCTCTCGCCTCTGGAGCAGAAGTGATCGACAGGCCG
>JAFAQG010000757.1 GCA_019246575.1 Acidobacteriaceae bacterium | reverse complement strand
TGCACCTGTTCTGGATTTTCGGCCATCCGGAAGTGTACGTGCTGATTTTTCCCGCTTTCGCGATTTTGTCGGAAGTAATCCCGGTGTTTTCACGGAAGCCGCTGTTCGGACGCCCTGCCATGGTGGGCGCGGTTGTCGCCATCGGATTCATCAGCCTGGGTGTGTGGGCGCACCACATGTTCACCGTCGGGATGACATCGTATGCGAACACGTTTTTTGCGGCATCGACGATGCTGGTCGGCATTCCCACGGGAATCAAGATTTTCAATTGGACCGCCACGATGTATGGGGGAAAGATAACTTTCCGTACTCCCATGCTGTTTTGCTGCGCTTTCCTCTTGCAATTCCTGGTAGCGGGACTTACGGGAATCATGCTCGCGACTGCGCCGTTCGACTGGCAATTGAATAACTCTTACTTTCTGATCGCGCATTTCCATTTCACGCTGTTACTCGGGCTGGTATTTGGGTTGTTTGCCGGGATGTATTACTGGTTCCCGAAAGTCTCCGGACGAATGTACAGCGAGACATTAGGGAAATGGCATTTCTGGCTGTTTGTAATTGGAGCAAATCTTACCTTCATACCGCTGCATGTTGCCGGCTGGCTCGGGATGCCGCGGCGCATTTACACGTATCCGCCGGGACGCGGGTGGGAGATTTGGAACCTGCTTGCTTCCATCGGAGTGTTCTTTCAGAGCGCCGGAATACTGACGTTTGTGGTGAATGTAGTTAAGTCCTCAATTCGCGGCGAGCCGGCGGGCGACGACCCATGGGATGCCTGGACACTCGAATGGGCGACCACATCGCCGCCGGCCGAATACAATTTCGAGAAATTACCGGTGGTGCGGAGCGCCCGGCCGTTATGGGACCTGAAACATCCGCAGGATCCCGACTGGAAGTACGAATAGAGAGACCATGGCAGCAGCAAACCCGCCACTCCCAGCAGATGCGCTCGCGATGGCACAAACGTGGAAAGTTCCCGATCGCGGAGCTATCGGCGTCATTTTTCTCATCATTACGGAAACTTCGCTGTTCTCGATGTTCGTTGCGGCTTACCTGGTTTATATCGGCGCGAGCTTAACGGGACCGTATCCGAAAGACGTACTCGAGATTCCCTGGTTTTCAACCCTTTGCCTATGGTCGAGCAGTTTAACGGTATATTTTGCCGAGCACGCGCTGCTGCACAACAATCTCGCGCGGTTCAAGTTATGGTGGATCGCGACGATACTGCTGGGTGGCGAGTTCCTGACGGCGACGGGCGTGGAGTGGCACAAGCTGATTTACAAAGACCATCTGACGATGTCGACCAACTTATTCGGTACGACTTTCTACTCGTTAGTCGGATTGCACGCGAGTCACGTGGTGGTTGGACTTACGTTCCTGCTTCTTGTGCTGATAGTTACTCTGCGCGGATTTCCCATACAAACCCAGTTCCGACGCGTGAAGTTTCTTTCCTGGTACTGGCATTTTGTTGACGGCGTGTGGGTGGTAGTATTTACGGTCGTTTACTTCATTGGCAGGTAGGGATCGCGCGTATGCCGCACGACATTGATCACGGCGAGGCAGGAGAACGCACGCCGGAGACACATATTCAACTGCCTGCACCGACTTTCTCGCCCATCGTATTTGCATTCGGCATCACGCTACTGTTTGCGGGAGTGATGACGCATTGGACGGTGAGCGCGGTGGGCCTTGTTATCGGGCTGTGGTCGGCCGTGCAATGGTGGCACAGTGTTATCCCGCATGAGGAGCACGAAGAAGTGCCGATCGATGCCGCGCGCCGGCCTGCCCCCATTCTGGTGGAAGCGCGATCCGTCGTCAGATTGAGCGCGGGCGAGCAGCGGCATCGCGTTCGGATACCGGAAGAAGTGCATCCGTATTCGTCCGGATTCTGGGGTGGGCTTGCCGGCGGTACAGCTATGGCCGTGCTTGCGTGCCTGTATGGGCTGATCGCGCGGCACAGTATCTGGTATCCGGTGAACTTGTTGGCCGGAGTGGTTATTCCGCAGATCGGGATGGAGAGTGTCGAGCAACTCCGGCAGTACAACGGGTTGGCTTTTTTCGCCGGATTAGTAGGTCACGCAATTATCTCGATTCTTGTCGGGATCGTCTATGCAGTTCTGCTGCCTATGTTTCCAAAGTACGCGCCATTCTGGGCCGGAATCCTGGTGCCTTTGTTTTGGACCGGGCTGGTGGCGACCACGCTAACGGCACTCAACCCGGCGCTCAACCAGAGGATCAGTTGGCCGTGGTTCGTGATTTGTCAGCTTGCGTTCGGGCTTGTGGCCGGATATGTCATTGCGCGCAGCACGAGTATCAAGACGATGCAATCGTGGACGCTTGCCGAGCGGGCGGGCCTACACGCGCCCGGTATACAGGAAGGCGAGGATCGTCAACGATGACGACGGCCGGCCCGGAGACGAGTTCGCCGCGAACAGTTGTCTGGGTGGTCATGGGGATTGTGTGCGCGGCCACAATGTGGGTGACATCATGCGAGCCACCAGGCAAACCGAAAGCGCAAGAAGCGCAAGCTTTGAACCGGGAGAGCATCCTGGATTTCAAGGTGCTGTTCGAGAGCAACTGCGCAGGATGTCACGGCAGTGAGGGGAAGAACGGGCCGGCGCGAATTTTGAATGATGCGCTGTATGTGGCTGTAATTCCGAAAGAGACGCTCAGGAATACCGTTGCAAATGGGCGGCCGGCAAACGGGATGCCCGCGTGGGCACGCAGCCAGGGCGGGCCGCTTACCGACAAGCAAATCGACGCGCTCGTAAATGGAATTTTTGATAACTGGGGCAAGGGCGGCGCAAAGCTCAAAGGCGCTACGCTTCCGGCGTACACCGCGCAGAGCAGCGGAGACGCGAATCATGGTAAGCAGATTTTCGGGAAAGATTGCTTCATGTGCCACGGACCGGGTGCTCCGATCGGCCCAGTGACGAACGCGTCATATCTGTCGCTGGTTACGGATCAGATGCTGCGCACGTCGGTCATCGTCGGACGTCCGGATCTCGGGATGCCGAATTACCGCTTCCTGAACATGGGACGTGCGTTGAGCGATCGAGATATCACCGACGTTGTGGCATACCTGGGATCGCAGCGTCCCGCGAATGTCGAAGGGACGACCGACAACGACGTTACGGACACGGGCCAGACAGGCGAGATGACGAGAGGCAACGAAGGTAGCGGACACGGACCTGGCAGTCCGCGCCGTGAGGAGAAAGAAGGGAACAAGGACACAGGAAGCAGCAGCCAGGGAGGAGTCAGATGATCGAATCGAAGACGGCACTTGAAACTCCGCCAGCCGAGATGAAGGGGAACACACCCGAGCCGACGAGGCGCGATTGGCTGTTCACGGTGGGTGTTGCCGCGAACGTGGCTGCGGGAGTATTGCTTGCGATACCGCTGATCGGGTTCGTGTTCTCGAGTTTTGTGGAAAGAAAGGATCCGCGTAGTTGGATTTCGTTGGGGGCGCTCGAAAATTTTCCGGAGAATACGACGCGGATTGCGACGTATCGGAATCCCTTCACTCGTCCGTGGGACGGCGAAACCGCCGATATTCCGTGCTGGGTGCGTCACATCCACGGCAATGCGTTCCAGGTATTCGCGATCAACTGCACGCACCTGGGATGTCCGGTGAGATGGTTTCAGCAATCGGGATTGTTTTTGTGCCCGTGCCATGGTGGGGCGTACTACGAGGACGGATCGCGCGCTGCCGGTCCGCCGCCGCGTGGATTGTTTCAGTACGACTATAAAGTCGAGAGCGGCGAATTGTGGGTAAAGGGCGGAGAGATGCCGACGCTCTCGACTCCCGTGTAGGTTCGGCACACCCGTATGAACTGGCTCAGGAAAATCGCCGTCTGGCTGGATGACCGGCTGCATCTGACAGCGCTCTATGCATCGACCGCCGGCCACGAGGTTCCGGCGAGCGCAGGTAGTTGGTTCTACGTGTTCGGAAGCGCGACGCTGCTGTGCTTCATCATCCAGGTGATCACAGGTGCGTGTCTCGCGTTTGTGTACATTCCATCGACGAACGAAGCATACACGAGCCTTGAATATCTAAATCATGCGCAATTTTGGGGCTGGTATTTGCGCGCGGTACATAACTGGGGATCGAATTTCATGGTCGCCATCATGACCGCGCACATGATTCAGGTATTTCTCTTCGGTGCGTACAAGTATCCGCGCGAACTTACCTGGGTGAGCGGCGTGTTTCTGTTGCTCAGTACGCTGGCAATGGCGTTCACGGGCCAGGTGATGCGGTTCGATCAGGACGCGTACTGGGGGCTGACGATCGGCGCTTCCATCACTGGCCGGGTCCCGCTGATCGGCTCGCAATTAGTGCATCTTCTTTTAGCGGGGCCCATAATAGCGGGCGAAACGCTGTCGCGGTTTTTTACGCTGCACGTGTTCATAATTCCGGGATTAATCATTGCTACGGTCAGCATGCATCTGCGCCTCGTGTTGACTAAGGGAATTAACGAATATCCGAAACCCGGGCATCCCGTTCACAAGGCGACTTATGACGCGGAGTACGCGGATATTCTGCGCAGAGAGGGTGTGCCGTTTGTTCCGCAAGCGATCGGGAAAGACCTGATATTCGCAGCCATCGTTATCGTCGGAATCTTAGGTTGCGCATTCTTCTTTGGACCAAAGGGTCCCGGTGGGCCGCCGAACCCGACGCTTGTCGATACGGATCCGCGGCCGGATTTTTACTTTCTCGCGATCTTTGCAGCGCTGGCGCTTTTACCGGATTGGATGGAAGTGGTTGTTCTGTTCGCGGCCCCGGCGTTGATGATTATTTTTCTACTGGTGCTTCCTTTCATTGCGGGCACGGGCGAAAAAAGTCCGCGGCGCAGACCGGTGGCGGTGCTTTCCGTAATTTTCATCATGATGGTGATTGGCGTTCTGGCGTACATGGGCCTGACATCGCCCTGGGCGCCGCACATGGGGGCCTGGAGCGGTAACGCGATTCCCGTTCAGTTTGTGAGGGGTCGGACGCCCTTGCAGATTCACGGCGCGATCGTGTTTCAAAACAAGCAGTGCAGGGATTGTCACGCGCTGGGCGGCGTGGGCGGACAGAGGGGTCCAGCACTGGACGCGGTGGCGACACGCTTGACAAGAGATGAAATGATACGCCAGGTGATTCAAGGCGGCGGTAACATGCCGGCGTACGGAAAGAAGCTGAGCCCCGCGGAAGTGGATGCGCTGGTCTCGTTTATGCTCACGCTAAATCCGAAATCGACGCCGCCAGTCCGCAATTCGAGTCCACCCGAGAATAAATTGCCACGCGATTTCGCGATTGTCGTACCGGAGGCGAGGGCGGGCGTGCAGCAGAACCGGCCGTGAACGCTGTTGCGAATGCGGCGCTTCGATCGTGGAACGTAAACGCCGGTTCCGTCGCGATACTGCTGATCATCGGTTTCGTGTATGTTCGCGGATGGCTGCGCGGCGGCAGGCTAGCGCGCGACACACAGGACGCGGAGCGCATGGCTGCATTTCTGAGTGGCCTGGCCGTTGTGTTCCTGGCGAACGAATCGCCGCTCGATGTGTTCGACCGCCTGTTCCTGTGGGCGCACATGACCCAGCATCTGATGCTGATGATGATTGCGCCGCCTTTGGTGTTGCTTGGTCATCCGGTTCTGCCGTTATTGCGGGGATTGCCGAGACAGTTCGTAAAAGAAGGGCTTGGGCCGTTTCTCGCCTGGCCCGTATTGAGGCGATTGTTTCGCTGGCTGACCTCGCCGCCATTGGCTTGGATTGCTTTCGCAGTGAGCACAATTTTGTGGCATTTGCCGTTCTTCTATGAACTGGCGCTGCGGTCGCCGCGGTGGCACGAAGCGCAGCATGCGTCGTTTTTCTGGACTGGGATTCTCTTTTGGTGGCCCGTAATACGGCCCGGCCCGGGACGCCCGCGCTGGCCCGAGTGGACGGGCATACCCTACCTGGTGTTTGCGGATGTGCTCAACACGGCGCTGTCGGCATTTTTGATCTTCTGTGGCCGAGTGTTGTACCCGAGCTACGAATCAGTCCGCGGGGGTGGAATGAGCGCGCACGACGACCAGGCGCTTGCGGGGGCGATTATGTGGGTGCCGGGATCGGTGATCTATCTGGTCCCGGCGGTTGCCATGGTTATGCGGCTAGTGTCGGGATCGCGAGCGGTGCGGCCGTTGCCGGCTATTGTGAAGCGGCGGGTGCGGGTGGGGCAACGTTCGCTGCTGGTGCGCTTGCGCGCTCCACAACTTCGACGGGTTGCGCAGTGCGTAATGCTGGTTCTCGCGCTGGCGGTGATGGCGGACGGGTTCTTCGGCGCGCAAGTGACGCCAATCAATCTGGCGGGTGTATTGCCGTGGATACATTGGCGCGCGCTGTCGCTGATTGCTTTGCTGGTTGTAGGCAATCTGTTTTGCATGGCTTGCCCGTTCACCCTTGTTCGCGATTTCGGGCGAAGGGTGTTGCCGGCGAAGCTGCGCTGGCCGCGAGCGTTGCGCAATAAGTGGATTGCGATTGCGCTGCTGGCTTTTTATTTGTGGGCGTATGAGGCGTTCAGTCTTTGGGACAGTCCGTGGTTGACGGCGTGGATCATGGCCGGATATTTCGCGGCGGCGGTTGTGATTGATGGATTGTTTCGCGGCGCGAGCTTCTGTAAGTACGTCTGTCCTATTGGTCAGTTTCACTTCGTCGCGTCGCTCATGTCGCCGCGCGAGGTCGGCGTTACAAGTAGGAGAGTGTGCGAGAGCTGCCGGACTTACGATTGCATACGAGGAAACGATCGCACGCGCGGATGCGAGCTGTTGCTGTTTCAGCCGAAAAAAGCGGGCAACATAGATTGCACATTCTGTCTTGATTGCGTGAAGGCCTGCCCGCATGAGAACGTTTCGCTGGTGAGCGTAACGCCTGGGGCGCCGCTCATGGCCGACCCGTACCGGTCATCGGTGGGGCGCTTTTCGAGGCGAACGGATCTGGCCGTCCTCGCCGCCCTGATCGTGATTGGAGCGTTTATCAATGCAGTGGGGATGGTGGATCCAGTGATGATGTGGGAGCACATGCACATGGTGCCTGCGACTATCGCGGCGTTGGTTATCGCGGGGTTAGTTATCGCACCCGCTTTGACTACGTCTATGGCGCGGCGATTTACATTCGCGCTCGTTCCCATCGGCATTGCGATGTGGGCCGCGCACCTGCTGTATCATTTCGCGACGAGTTGGGGCGCTTCGATGTCAAGCTGGCTTACGTCGCTGCAATTGCTCATTCTGGATGCCGGGCTTTTGCTAACGCTATATGTCTGTTGGCGAATTGTGAAGGAGACAGGCGCGTTATTGCGACGAGCGCTGGGCGTGATGTTGCCATGGGCAGCGCTTTCGTGTGCGCTGTACGTTGCCGGAGTCTGGATCCTGTTTCAGCCGATGCAGATGCGCGGCATGATGCATTGAGAGCGCTTGTTGTTCTCCTGCTCGGCGCGGCGTTAGGATTTGCGGACGGCGGAGCA
>JAFAQG010000754.1 GCA_019246575.1 Acidobacteriaceae bacterium | reverse complement strand
CGACGGCGTAGTTTTCGACGATCAGCTCCACCAGCATGTGACCGAATTATACGGCGGCGCGGCAGCGCCGAAGAGCCACGTTACCAGCAATTGCGCAGGATCTTTAACCCATTTAAGAAGTTAACCAAATTACGTCCTCTTTATAATAAAGACGAAGTAACTGAAAGGACACCTAGAGATATTGCCCTTTTTGCTGATGCCTGCCGACCTAGGTCTGTGGGACATCATTCAAAACCTAAGACCGGTTCCGTTAGCCATCATCGTAATTTTGATTCTATTTTCGCTGCTTTCTTGGACGATTGTGTTCTCCAAAGGCAGCATCTTTAGCCGCGCGCGGCGGGAAAATCGGAATTTTCTTCGCGCCTTTCGCAAGGCAAATAATTTGCAGGCCGTAGCCGTCGCGAGCGAACAGTTCAGCTCCGCTCCTTTAGTCGCCGTGTTCGACTTCGGCTATGGCGAGATCGAACGTCAGATCAAACAGCGTGGCGCATTGGTGAA
This sequence comes from Acidobacteriaceae bacterium, assembly GCA_019246575.1. The sequence goes on along the minus strand of JAFAQG010000754.1, from coordinate 2,765 downwards.
CAAGGATGCCATCGAACGCAGCTTGCAATTGGGCATCAGCGAAGAAGTGACCAAGCTGGAGATGAACATGAGTTGGCTGGCGACGGTCGCCTCAGTATCACCCTTCATCGGCCTGTTCGGTACGGTGTGGGGCATCATCGACGCCTTTGAAGGTCTCGGCACGGCAGGCAGTGCGAGTCTTCGCGCCGTAGCGCCGGGCATCTCCGAAGCGCTAGTAACGACAGCGATCGGCCTCTTTGCTGCGATTCCAGCGGCTATCTTCTATAACGTCTTCGGAACGCGTATCAAAGAGATAGGAACGCGCATGGAAGACTTCGCCATCGAGTTTCAAAATTTGGCAGAACGCGATTTTGGCGGCTAACTTGGCACTTACCACAAAGGCAGCGAATGGCATTTACGTTTAGCAACGGCGGCGGAAGACATGCCCGCCGCTTCGGACGCCCATCCGCGGTATCGGAAATCAACGTCGTTCCGCTAGTCGACATAGTGCTTGTGCTGCTGGTCATCTTTATGATCACCGCGAATGTGATGGAGTTCGGACTTGACATTCAGGTCCCACAGGTTAGGCGTGTTCAGAACACCGCGCAGGATCTTCCTGTCATCAGCATCACTAAAAACGGCGAATCGTTCCTGAATGACAAGCCGATAAACATCAACCTGCTCGCCGAAGGCATCAGGCAACGCTTTCATAATGCTTCCGCGGTTTATGTGCGGGCCGACAAAGAAACGCCGTGGGATCCAATCGCTCAGATCGTGGCCGAGTTAGGCGAGGCGAAATTCGAGGTCAAAATGGTGACCGCACCGATTGACGAAGCGGCACGTCGACAGCGATAAGAACCATGGCAGAGTCGATGGACATACTCGACGAAAAGGATCCGCTCGGGTTCCCTTTCATCGGCTCCTTATTTGTCCACGGTGGCCTGGTCGCTCTGTTGTTTTTCGGCTGGTATTGGATGAATCAGCGCCGTGACACGCTGGGCGACGTGAATGCGGGCGGCGGCCCGGCTTACGCCGTGTCTCCCGTCCACAATATTCCGATCCCTCGACGCGAGGCGCCTCTCAATCCGGTAGCTAACGATACGCAATCGACCGTTCCCACCGCACCGGCCAAGCAGGAAGTCGCGAAGAAGGAGCCACGACCCGACAAGAACGCGATCGAAATTCCGGACAAGTTCAAACGCCGTGCGGAAAAGCCGCAAAAACAGCAGCTCTATCAACAGCCCACCCCGCCCAATCAGGTTTTCAGCCGTACTCGCCAGGCGGTCTCGAGTCCTATGTACGGCGCTCAAAGCGGATCCGGGCAGGTGGGCGTCGGGCCGAATACGCCGCTCGGCAATAACCGGCTGGGCTGGTACGCCGAGCTCATCCGGCAGCGCATAGCTCAGAATTGGAATACGAATGGGCTGGATGCTCGCACGCAGTCCGTTCCAGCGATCGTCAGCTTCGTGATTATGCGCGATGGCACGGTTCGGAGCGTGCAGATCGTGCAATCGAGCGGCAACCCGTCTATCGACAACACAGCTTTGCGCGCGGTCTACGGTTCAGGCCAGTTGCCACCGCTCCCGGCACAGATAACGGACAGTTACATCACGGCTCAATTCACCTTTAACTTACGCTGATGCGATTCTTCCTTTCCTCTCTCGTCGTTCTTTGTGGGATTAGCTGGCTGGCTGGTCAGCAAATCCAAGTGCAAATCGAAAAAAATCCGGGCAAGCCGCATATCGCCGTCCCCGATTTCCGCGCGTCCGGAGCAGCCGCTTCGTTAATCGGCGCTTTCAATGACACGGTTCGCGCCGATCTCGATGCCTCGCCGTTAATCAATTTCGTCCCGAAGACTCTTTATCCGCTGCAGATCCCTCAACAGCCATCGGATTTGATCGCCGGTGTCGCTCCGCCGAGCCGCATGCCGGTGAGAGCCCAGGGAAACAGGCTGACCGATTGGAGTCTTCCGCCCATAGTCGCTAACTACCGGGGCATGGGGTACGGCGCTGAGGATCGGGGAATGCTCGTCGTGTTCGGATGGTTCTACAGCACCGCGCCGAACATCGCAACGCTGCAACAGGCGCAAGTCTTCGGAAAAGTCTATACTGCCTCACTCGATCACGCGGGCGCTATCGACGCCGGGCACCGCTATGCGGCGGATATCCTCGCCACGTTCGGCGGCAAGAGCCTGGTTGGTACCAGGATCGTATTCGTCTCAGATCGCAGCGGTTCGAAGGAGATCTGGGTGATGAACTGGGACGGAACCGAGCAGCGGCAATTGACTCATTACCGCTCTATTACCACTTTCCCGGCCGCCTCTCCCGACGGTCACATCGTCGCTTTTACAACGTACGCAACCGGTTCCCCTTCCATTCAGATGTTTTCGCTTGACACCGGCCGCAAACTGCCGTTCTACAATCAACGCGCTTCGATGAACGCTTTCGTGAGTTTCACTCCCGATTCAAAACGCATCGTGTTTTCTTCCACGGCCGGAGGCGGTCCGGCGCAGCTCTACATGGCGAACATCAACGGTAGCGGTTTGCATCGCATCACTGCTTCGGGCGCCATCGAAGTGGAACCGAAGATCAATCCAAAAACAGGCGCCGATCTAGTGGACGTGTCGGGACGATCCGGTCCCTTGCCGCAGATCTATCACATGAGTATGGAGGGAACTGATGTCCAGCGCCTCACGCCGGGCACTGGGGAGGCAACGAATCCGTCCTGGAGCCCCGACGGGGACCACATCGCGTTCGCTTGGACCAAGGGCTTCGAACCCGGCAATT
>JAFAQG010000752.1 GCA_019246575.1 Acidobacteriaceae bacterium | reverse complement strand
ACCTTCTGGAACGCACTGCCGCCCTTCTCATCATCACCCGGGTAGCCGCCCACGCTGGTCAGCCCGTCGGGCGCGAATGCCATGAAGTTTTCGGTTCCGAGCCGCCGCGCCACATCCTCGATGTAGGGATTCAAGCCGCGATTCTCGTGCACAACGAGTATGCCGGGCAGCTTGCCTGGTGCCTTGCCGGGTCGAACCAGATATCCTCGTATACTTCCGTTGCCTTTCGGCGAAGGTACGGAGAGAAATTACCGGAGCGCATGGGCGCTGTCGGAACCGTGGTCAGGTTTGTGGTGCCCTGACGTAGAATGAATCCCTCATAGCTGAGGAAATAGAAGGTCCGGTTTTTGATTACCGGGCCGCCGTTGGTGACGCCAAACTGGTTTTGCGTGAACTCGGGCCGCGCCGTCCCAATGCGATTGTTAAAGAAGTTGTTTGAATTAGGTCGCTATGACACAGGAATTCATACGCATCGCTTGTTCCGGTTCGCGTGCTCATGTTTACAATGCCGCCAGCGAACCGGCCAAATTCAGGGCTGATCGCGCTGGTATCGATCTTAAATTCCTGAATGGCTTCCTGGGTGGGTACCAGCGCCGTACCGTTGACATAGCTGACGTTGATCGGAGCTCCGTCAATATAGGTGGCGCTCTGGTTAGCCGCACCGCCGCCGATCTGATAATTGCCCCAAGAATTCACGTTGTTTGTCACCGGATTGCCACCGGTCTGCCCCAGAGGGACGACTCCGGGAGCGAGCGAGATCAGGTTCAGGACATTCCGGCCGTTGAGAGCCAGATTCTGGACTTGACGGCTCTCGACAACTTGCCCAAGGGTGGCATCCTGGGTCTGCAACAGCGGAGTTTGCGCTGTCACTTCCACCGTTTGCGCGGTGTCGCCGAGATCCATGTGTGCGTCGATGCGAACGGCGTCTTGCACTTGCACGGTGATCCGGTTGCGCAGGAATCGCTTAAAGCCTGTTTGTTTAACTTCCACTTGATATTGTCCAGGCAACAGATTCAAGAATTGATAGTCGCCGGCGGTATCGGACGCGGTCTCGCGGCGCTCGTTTGTTCCGCTATTTGTCAGGGTGACTTTCGCGCCCGACATCACTGCGCCGCTTGCATCGGTCACGGTACCCACGATGGAGCCATATACGTTTTGCGCCTCCGCGAGCGGAGTATGCAAGAGGATGGTGGCGGTAATAGCGCACGTGAACGACGACACAATGCGAATTAATGTGGAGAACCTAATAGCCATGAGCAACCCCGGCGAGGCGCAAATAATGCGATCCAGACGCCCCGTCCACTTCGCCGGATGTTATCACTGCGCCAGAGGCAGAACAAGGTTACGACGGTTACGGCGGTCAACAGCCCGCATTCCGGTCTAAGTAGCTATCTTTTTGGATCTTAGATATTAGTTACGGCACTTCGCCGATTGCATTAACGCCTGTGTTCATTCGTGGCCGCCCTTCATCCAGGATCTCGATTGCATTCACTAAGGGGAAGTTCTTCGAAGGAACGAGCGAAATGACGAGTTTGTCCTGGTGGTTCGCCTTCAAGCCACGCATCGCATACACGAAGGCGCGATTCGGTCCGCCTGCACGTTTGAACAGATCGAAATCCCGCTCGATAGCGACGCCGTTGCACAGAATGTCGAAGAAACGGCTTCCCGCGCCGCCTCCGCCCGGCAATCCGCGACCGAACCAACGCTCCGTCATATATAAGTTGGCGGTGTAGCTGCCCGGGGGCACAGGGAACGTGTAAGTCAAATTGCCGAATCGCTCACCGGCCCACAGGCGCGGATCTGTAGCGGCATCGGGGGCTTCAGTGCGGGCGACCATCACGCCCCCGGTTGCGTAGAGGTCCGGCTGCCAATAAATCCCTCGGGCATCAGTGTAGCCGCGCGGTTGCGCCACAATGCGGATCGGCTTCAGTTGACCCAGGGTGCCGGGCGTAATCTCGATCGCGTTTATAAAGGGCACCCCGACGAGCGGAGCGAACGAGAGATGAATGCGGCCATCGCTTGCCGGAGTGATGTCCCGATAAACCTTAATATCTGCCGTGCTCACACCGGCTTCTCCGACAACATCGAGCCGATGTTTCACTGTCGTGCCGTTGAGCTGGATTGAAAACGCACGGCTTGCTTCGCCACCATATCCGGCTGTATTTGTTTCGCCATAGTGGGTTTCAGCGAAGTAAAGCCGCACTTCGTAATCTCCCGGAGCGGTTGGAATGTCATAGCGAAATTGTCCTTGCCGCCTGCTCTGGAAGAGCCGGGGCTCGCGGGTGCCCAGGATTGTCTTGCCTGGCAGGTCAACAACGGCACCGCCGTCAAAGTAATTGTCGTGCTGCCAGATGCGGCCAAAGCCATCCGTATAGGTGCCCGTTCTCAGTCCGGAAAGAATACGAATCGAATCGGTGCCGGGAATTGCGGCGAGTGGAGAAGTCCTGCCGGACGGTGATAGCGACGGCGATATTTTTGACCAGCGAAACACAAACGCCAACGCAGCGGCAATTACGAGAACCGCGAGAGCGGTTATGATGATCCACCGCCGCGAAGATTTCGCTATTCCGACCGTGGCGTGTAGCGATTTCGGAGCGTCGCCGAGCGGCTCGGGTGTTCGTCCTACGGCCTCATCAAGTAACTCCGGAGCATACTCGAGCGATTGCGGTAGCTCAGCAGGTTGTGGCGGTGAGCTTACTGAAATCGCGTCACTAGGTTGTCCGAGCACGCCTTCCTCGGCGGCTAGCGAGAGGAACTGCGGGGCGTATTGCCCTTGCGGAATCACGATACGGAGAGAGTGTCCGGCTCCCTCTTTCTCGTAGTAAACTGCCAAACGCTCGCGCAGGCGATGGAACTGAACGCGGACGATTGCGTCACGCTTTTGGTCGAACTCAAG
>JAFAQG010000542.1 GCA_019246575.1 Acidobacteriaceae bacterium | reverse complement strand
CCGTTGGAATAACGAATGAGAGCCAGAGCACGCTGGCTCGTGTGGCCGAGCACGTCTTATTTGTTCGCGCGGGCCAAGAAAAAAGCGTTGCGGCAACGAAGACGTACACCGGCCAATTAGCGTGTCTGTATCTGCTGACGTACGCGCTTGGGGCACGTATCCGGCACGAAGAATTGCAGCGAATACCCGAGTTCGCGGCGGCGGCGCTGCAACTTGAAGATGATATTCGAGCGCGCGCAGAACGGTACTGTTTCATGCGTCACGCGGTCTGCATCGGGCGTGGTCTCAATTACGCCAATTCGCTCGAGTTTGCGTTGAAGCTCATGGAGACCTGCTACGTTGTTGCGGAGCGCTTCTCGTCGGCGGACCTCATGCATGGTCCGATTGCGATGCTCGAGCCATCGTTCCCGTGTTTCGTATTCTGCCCGGCGGGCGTGACATGGAGACCGCTGTGTGAGCTCCTGCGCAAGCTCGAATCAATCACCGCGGAGATGCTGCTGATCACGGATGAGAGCAACAATCAAGTGCAGAGTTTTCGGACTCGAAGCGGTGAGCCCGTAACAATTCCGGCCAGCGTGCGGGCATCGGGCGAGCTCCCGGAAGACGTCTATACGCCCATTCCGTACATCATTCCTGCGCAGTTATTTGCCGCAAACTTGGCGGAAATAAAAGGACTAGATCCGGATTCTCCGCGGACACTGAGTAAGGTAACGCACACCTTATGACAGACGCAACGCCCCGGAATCCCGGATCAGGCGATCTATGAATGCTGTTTCAGCAGCATCTCGAGCCGGTTCAATGCCTGCGTGCGGGCCTTCTTGTTGGGTTCGTTTGCGTCGGGGGCTTCGCCGGCGCGCATGAATCCATGGCCTGCGCCTTCGTAAACCACCGGATCGTATGTCTTCCCAAGCTCCTTCATGTGGTCTTTGGTGTCTGGGATGGTCGCGTCGATGCGAGCGTCGATACCGGCGTAAAAGCCGTAAACGGGCGCCTTGATTCTCGCCATTGCATCTTTATCCGGTGGGGGCCCGTAGAAAACAAAGGCGGCCGCTACATCGGGACGGTTCGTCGCGAACCGAAATGTCTGACCGCCGCCCCAGCAGAACCCCGCGACAAAGAGCTTGCCGTTTGCGGCGGGGAGTTTCAAGGCGTAATCGGCGGCCGCGTTGAGATCGGCTGTCACTTGTTCCGGATTCAGATGGCTGACGGCCTGCGTTGCGCCGCCTTGATCGAAGCTGCTGGTGCGTCCACCATTCGGCCCCATTCCTGATAGCAGATCGGGCGCGACCACGATATAGCCGAGCGACGCGACCTGATCGGCCATGTCCTCGACCCAATCGGTCAGCCCGAAGATCTCGTGAATCATGAGAACCACGGGTGTTTTGTTTTTCGATTCCGGGTAAACGACGAATGTCTCGACCGAGCGGCCATCATGCTTAACTGTGACCCATTCGCGATGGCGAGGCGATTTCTCAAGGCGCTCCTTCGCCCAGTCCTGGGCCGAAACGGAGAGGACGGCGAGCGTGAACAGCGCAAGCAATCGTTTCATTTACACTGTTGTACTATTTCCGCCTCACGCTCGGTTCGTTCGGGTGGGTCGACAAGCATACCGCAGCACCTTGGATCTCCATTGTGCTGAGCGAACGGTTATGGGCGAACTGTGACGGCGTTTGTCGCGCTCCCTGACACTCGCTCGCGCTATACCTTTGCGTACTAGAACTTTCACAGCACCCATAAGGGCGTGTCAGCTCCAAAATCGAACGGGGTACTGACAGATAGCGCTTCGCGCAAACGAAAGTTCTCCCTTTACAACATTCCGAAGGGGACTTGTTTTTATCGGCGCTAAGCACTATATTTTAGACTTAATGTCTTTGACATTCTTCGAGTTTTTCGCTGGCGGCGGCATGGCGCGGGCTGGGTTGGGTGATGCGTGGAATTGCGTTTTCGCCAACGACAACGATGCGAAAAAGCGTGCCAGTTACGCAGCGAATTGGGGCGAACTGCACTTGAATCCGCTCAGCGTCTCTCAGCTTACAACGGCGCATTTGCCGACACGCGCCGATTTGGCTTGGGCATCGTTTCCATGTCAGGATCTCTCTCTCGCTGGAGACTATACAGGACTCAAGGGAGAGCGTTCCGGAACGTTTTGGCCTTTTTGGCGCCTAATCGAACAGCTCGTTCAAGAGGATCGAGCGCCTTCCATGATCGCGCTCGAGAACGTGTGCGGCGCATTAACTTCTCATGATGGCAAGGATTTCGCAGCGATCGGCGCCGCGCTTGCGGATTCCGGCTATCGTTTTGGCGCTTTGGTGATGGACGCGGTTCATTTTCTTCCGCAGTCGCGGCCGCGCCTCTTTATCGTCGGCGTGCAGCACGGCCTCGAAATTCCAGAGCGCCTCGTGACACTGCGGCCTGATCCGTTTTGGCATCCGCCAAATCTTCTTACCGCGTATGAGAACCTGTCGGAACGATCGAAAGCTGCTTGCGTTTGGTGGAATATCCCCCTGCCTCCACCGCGCACAACCGTTTTTTCAGACTTCATTGAGGACGAACCGGAAGGCGTCCGTTGGCACACTAGCGCCGAAACAGAACGGCTTCTATCGCTCATGAGTGCCCTCAATCGGCGAAAAGTCGAGAACGCGCAACGAATCGGCCGCCGCATGATCGGAGGCATCTATAAGCGAACGCGCCCTAACGGCAGGGGCGAGCGAGTCCAGCGCGCGGAAATTCGCTTTGATGATGTGGCCGGATGCCTGCGAACTCCGGTCGGAGGTTCCAGTCGACAGTTACTCATGATCGTGGAAGGTCGTAGCATCCGGTCCCGCTTGTTGTCCCCGCGTGAAGCTGCGCGACTGATGGGATTAGCGGACAGCTATAAACTTCCGGCAAATTACAATCAAGCGTATCACCTGGTCGGAGACGGCGTCGCCGTTCCAGTGGTGCGACACTTAGCGCAACACATTATCGAACCTCTGATCCGGAGCATGCGCGCGGCCATCGAACCCGCAGCTTAAAGCGAAATTCACATCGGTCTTATATTAGAGGATTCGGAGATCCTCTGGCGACTGATTTTAAGTTCAGACGAGACGCTGTAAGGCGCTTAACCAACTCCATCGGCGTCTACGCTTTATGCGACCTAGACAATGTTCCGGTGTACGTAGGGCAATCCGTCGATGGGATACGGGCACGAGTGGCGCGGCATCTTACGTCTGCCCGTTCCGATATCATCGCCAACCGCCAGTTGGATGTATGGGAGATTGCCTGGGTTTGGACCTATCCAGTGGCAGCGAGGGAGCAAATCGCGCCACTCGAAGCTCTGCTTTATCATTCGTTCCACCCGCAATCGCCGCTCATTAACGGCACCGTCCCGCCGCGCGCTCCAAGCATCTTTCGAATACCGGAGCCAGAACAGAAGGTGCAGGTCATGAGCGATAGAGAAATCAACGAGAGGCGCGATCCAGCGCAACGCCTACCGCGTCAAGCCGAACACTATGCCCAGGTTGTCGGCCACTTTCTCGCAGTCAAAGAGTCAAAGCAAATAGCTCGCGCAATGCGAGCGCATTTCCAGCGTCTGGCCAAGTACCACGAGATGCTTTTGGGGATTGCTGATGCAGAAGGCATCGATGATACCGAGCCAGACTGACTGTGCGCGCAGTGCGACGATGCGCGCAGTCAGATCGGAGGATACTGCGCCGGAAATGTCGATCAGGCGCATGCTTCATGCGTTGGGCTATAGGTATCGCTTGCACGACAAAAGCTTACCCGGTAAACCTGACGTCGTCTTTGCAAAACGCCGAAAAGTTGTTTTCGTCCACGGCTGTTTCTGGCACGGCCATAACTGCACGCGCGGCGCGCGCGTCCCGAAATCGAATATCGAATATTGGACGAGAAAGATAGCTCGCAATCGAGAGCGGCACAATTCAGCCTGTGAACGTCTGCACCATGCTGGTTGGGATGTCCTAACCGTCTGGGAATGCGAGCTGCGGAATCGTGAGGCGGTTGCTGAACGAGTACGGACGTTTTTAAACAATCCGTCGAAATAACGCGAGTTTAGGATGCCACCCGTCCTGTTTACAATATGCAAATCCGCGGCCATCACCAGATATACTCTTTCGCCTCCTCGCGGCGCTTGTAGCTGTCGAGGACGTGGACAACGCGGATCTTTTTGAGTTTCGTCGGCGATAGCTGCCCGAGCGGAATGTACACGATTTTGCGATTGACTCTGGCGGCGAGGCGCCGGAAGATGCTGCGCGGAGGTTTGGCCGCAATGTACAGCACGTGGTGCTCGACTGAGTAGTCGAGCGCCGCCATCAGCAGGCGCTCTGCCTTCGTTTCGGCCATTTCGTAATCTGGATCTCCCCAAACGTCGTACATGCGGCGCGGCGGAAGCGTCATCAACAGGCCGCCATACTCGGCCCTTCCGATGCCCGGTCCCACCACGTGAGAAAACGGATCGGTCGAGTAGAACGCCATGTCGGATTCGTTTTGATGCTCGCCAAGCCAGGTGGTCACATACGCATAGCGGTTATCCCGGTCTTCGTCGAAGATGATGAGGATCCCGCCGATATCTCCGGAAAATTTGCCGAACTCTCGAACGTATAGCTTGCCTTCGTACCACTTGCGGACGGTCTCTCGGAGGTCGATGCCATCGAGTATCGAATTCGTGAACGGTTCGACGCGGGAGCGCTCTTCGGAAACCAGGTCCTTCGCATAGCGCTTCAGGAAGCGGCCGTAGTTCTCAATGACGAGATCTTCTGGAGGGTAAGAGCAGATCGAGTTTCCATCGCTTTGCCGGGCCCACTCGCCCGGGCGTTCCTCCCGCTTGCGCGGCTTGAGGCCCCACGGTTTCAGCATCTGCTTCATCCGTGGCAGGCGTCGCCGAATGCGCATTTTCCGCGTGCGGATCCAGACCTCTTCACCTGAGACATTCAACGTTTCGAGCGGCGGATCTTCGGTCTGTTGCACGCTGTATCGAGTTGCCGTTTCCCAGACTTCGTAAGCGTAGTTGTCGTCAACGATCGACCGAGCTCCGAGCGCGAGATCGTATACGCCCGCCATAAGCCGGCCGTCGAGCATAGCCAGATTGCGCGTGAATTTCGCCAGCG
>JAFAQG010000505.1 GCA_019246575.1 Acidobacteriaceae bacterium | reverse complement strand
CGGATGAGCCCGCCGTTATCCGAGCAGATCCACAGAGTGCCGTTCCCATCCTCATAGAATGCGTGAATGACGTTCGCGGAAAGCTTTTCGTACGCCGGGAATGTCAAAAACTTTTCGTCGCGGTAGAGGACCAGACCTCCGCCATAGGTTCCAATCCATAAGTTGTTGTGACTATCTACTAACAGGGCCCGGATCGCTTCAGAGTGCAATTCCGGCGTGTTCTCGGATGTAAACGCGCGAAATCGCACTCCATCGAACCGCGCCAACCCGGCTTCCGTGCCGATCCAAAGGTACCCTTCCGATCCCTGGGCTATGGCCAGCACCGAATTCTGCGGCAGGCCCGACTGGGGAAGCGCCGCATCGGATTCCCATACCCTCTGTGTGTGCTGTTCGATCGGTTTGGCGGGATCGAGCGCAGCATGGGCCGGCATCGCCGCGAACAGCGCTGCGATCCCCATCATCCATGATTTGTTGCTAATCTTTCTTCGCAACGTACCCTGACCTACCCAGCTGCATTTGGACCCGGAGATAAAACAGAATCCGATTTGCTTATCGGTCTAAAGTGATATCTTTCCTGCTTAGTAAGGTGCAGATACGAGGGGTACGGCTCGATCCGGTGTGCGAAAGAATTTCTTACTATTTTGTAACTTGGAGTCTACAGTGATTCGTTTCTCATGCCGAAGAGAACAGTACAAGGATTCAACAGCCCTGACCAGCTTTTGATCTGCTCTTGACTTTAATCGGCAGTTGCCTGGTTCACCGGAAGTTCCGGACCGCGCACAACGATTCTCAACTCAGCGGCACGGCGGCTGCTGCAACAGCCGCCTGTGCCTCTCTGGATTACACTGCTTGAGGGAGAAGAATTAGTTGTCCCAAATGCCCTGACCGGCCTTTACGTTGCTCTTGACCTTCATGCGGACTCCTTTCTGTTTGTCTTTTCGTCGAGAAATTTTCTTCTTACGGTAAAACCAGAATATCGGCGCGAAGAAATCTTGACAAGACCACACAGTACTGGACTTAGATAAACAAAATCATCAATTGCACGATAAATGCGGATAAGTACTCGCTTATAACCCTGCAATTAGCCTGACTCGTTAAAACTTATAGAATTGCGGTGAAACGCCTCATAGGATTATTCCTATTGCCATGAGACTTCCGCGCATCAAGGGTTACGGCAGCGCCGCTCCGCTTGCACAATGCCCGGGCGAATACCACAACAAAAAAGGCCAAGCTCTCACGCCTGGCCTTTTCTACCTGAATTTTGGCTAAGTTATCTCGCCGCTAGCAACGCTCTTAAATGCCGCGCCCGCTCCGGCGACCGCAGTTGCCGCAGCGCCTTGGCCTCGATCTGGCGGATCCGCTCGCGCGTCACGTCGAACTCCTGCCCGATCTCTTCGAGCGTGTGCTCGCGCTCGCAGCCGATACCAAACGGCAGCCGGACGCACTCACGAAGCGGCCGTCCTCACTTCAGCCCTGGGTATCTGTCTATCGAACTCGCTCAAGCTACTATTACAGCCGATAGCGGCCCCTCTACAGGCGATTCCTGGCCTCACTCGTAATCGTGTCCGGATCCTTTCCTGGCTGGGATGCGGAGGTACACGTATTCGCTCCTAACGACTATGTACGTTCCGGCAATTTCGCCTGCATCATTGATATACTCTGGCTCTTGCACTAGGGTGCCAGGTGGTCCATCTAACGTGGTGAAGGCGCCGTCGTCATCGCGCACAAAATTTCGGTAGACAATTCCGTCTGGAGTATAGTTGCCGAGGATGTCGCCCCTGTTATTCATGCTGACAGCGACTGTGGACACCGCACCGGGAAAGTCGAAGGTGGTGATGACGCCGTCTTCATCTCGCACAAAACTCCGGTTCACATGTCCGTCTGGAGAATAGTTGCCCATGATCTCGCCTGTGTCGTTAATGGCTCGAACCGCTGTACTGGCTGCGCCGGGTACATCGATGGTTGTAATCACGCCGTTCTTCTCCCTCACAAAACCGTGCGGATACGCGGTGCCCGCGATTTGGCCCTTTGCGTTGATGCTGATACCGGTCCCAACCAGCGTTCCCGGCACTTCAAAAATGGTGATGACGCCATGCCGGTCACGGATAAAAGGGTGGGCCCCGCTTGCGGCATCAAGATAGTATCCTGCGATCTCGCCTCTTGCGTTGATGCCTATCGGAAACGTGCCGCCCGTGGCGCCCGGTACATCGAACGTCACAATGGTGCCGTCCGGATGCCGCAGGAAACCATGTATGCCGGTCCCGGAGTAATCCCCGGTGATGTCGCCTCTCAGGTTGATGCTGGTGGGCTTGGTGCTTGTTGCGCCGGGTGCAGCATCAAAGGTGGCGAAAACGCCCTCCCTGTATCGCACGTAACCGTGGGGGTTACGGTTCCCGTTCGCAAAAAAATAGTCACCTACGACGTCGCCTCTGTCGTTAAGCGAACCCAGGGACGTGCCGCTAGCTCCAGGCACATTGACGGTAATAAAGGTGGCTTCCTGTGCGCTCGCTGGCGCGATTGCAAAGCCTAGCATCAGTCCAATCAGAGCCGCCGCGATCCCAGGCCGGCGTTGCCGCTGATAGTGGCCTCCATTCGCGACCTGATTCTGACTGTTTCGAAGCGTTGACATAATTCTCTCCTCCTTGTGACAACTTGAGCTCTTGTTCGGCATCGCAAACAGCAATTTGAGAACCATTACAGAATCAGAGATAATCGGGCGCGGCTGGCAACCCTTCTCTGCGCACCAACAAACCGCCTCCGTGATTTGGAGCAGCTCGTACCGGCCGCGGTTTCCGCGATCACGTCCGCGACGGGCAGGTGAAATCGTTCGGGTCAACTAGAAACACAAGAAAAGGCCAGGCTCTCACGCCTGGCCCATCATTAGATGTCGGTTCCGAATCACCGCATGCACCGGCGAGCCGACCCAGCGATCCTCGATCAGGTCGCCCAGTGCCGATTCGCCGTCTCGGCGGGCGTAGGCAAGACGACTCGCGTCCGGATGCTCACTGAAGGCATTGCGTCACGCACACATCGCGTGGCACTTCTTTTCCACCCCGGCCAGCAGTTTATCGAGCGATGCGACAAAAGCGGCGATGCCCTCCTGTTGTAACTTCTCCGTTATCTCGTTGAGGTCAATACCCAAGCTCTTTAACTGAGCTACGTTAGATCGAGCCAACTCGACACTCTATTGCACAGTTGCGCCGCCCACGCGCCCATGTTCACGAAACGCATTCACTGTTTTCAGTGGAACTGTGTTGATCGTCCCTGGACCGATCAATTCCTCAACCTAAAAGGACATCTGAATACGCAGGGTTCTTCGTACCCGTGCTGCCCCACAGAACGCGTTGAACATGAACCCCCCGCTTGCGGAGCCCAGAGAACCGTTCACTATTTAAAAACGCATTCGCGATGGCAATTCTCCCTCACAAGCGAAGTGCGTCCGGCGTGCCGATTGATTCCAGAATGCTGTCAAATATCGTATCGATCCGGCTAACTAATACGGACGCAACGGAGGAGAGTGTTTCCGGGTGCGAACAGCGCATCGCGCCGCGCAGAAATGCCTCCACCACGGCTCATCGCTTTGCGCGATCTCGGATTATTGTTGGGCGCCTTGGCTCTTGCGCGCCTCAGCCAGGAATTCAGCTTATAACTAAGCAAGAAGCTACGGGCAAACCCTCATTATCGAGCTCGCAGCGGGCTATTATCTTGCCGCTAACAGCGCCCGCAGATGCCGCGCACGCTCCGGCGACCGCAATTGCCGCAGCGCCTTGGCCTCGATCTGGCGGATCCGTTCGCGCGTGACGTCGAACTCCTGCCCGATCTCTTCGAGCGTGTGCTCTCGCTCGCAGCCGATACCGAACCGCAGCCGGATGACTTTTTCTTCCTTCGGCGAAAGAGTCTTGAGAATGTTCGCCGTCTCGTCGCGGACGTTCGAATCGATCACCGCATCCACCGGCGACCCAACCCAGCGATCCTCGATCAAATCGCCCAGCGCCGATTCGCCGTCGCGCCCAACCGGCGTTTCGAGCGAAACCGGATCGCGCGAGATCGTCTTCAGCTTCTGGACCTTCTCCACCGGAATGTCCATGCGCCGGCTGATTTCTTCGTTTGTCGGAACACGCCCCAGTTCCTTCTCGAGCTCTCGCGTCGCTCGCAGGAACTTGTTCATGCTCTCGTTCATGTGAACGGGAATGCGAATCGTGCGCGATTGGTCCGCAATGGCGCGCGTAATCGCCTGGCGGATCCACCA
>JAFAQG010000486.1 GCA_019246575.1 Acidobacteriaceae bacterium | reverse complement strand
TTTAAAGCAACTCGCTTGCCACTAAAAACTACAACTTCAATTCACGACCGGTCTTGGGCTCCACGCGATCGTCAATTGGATCTGATATCCGCTGATGCGAGGCTGTCCTGAAATCAGCGTTTGGCCCGAGCTATCCAGGTAAGCAAGGGACAGCGAGGCAGTCGCCTGGCGAGTGATTCGCTTCTCGGCGCCGCCTCCTAAAGTCCAAGCCGCTACGTTGCTTGTTCCCCCTTCTCGCAGCCTCTGATAACTGTTGTCGACGAACAGGCTGTAGGCGTGGCGCGACGGCGTCCAGTTCCAGGACAAACCTGCGCTGGTACTCGAATCCGAACCGAGTCCATACGAATCCCCTCCCGAGCGGGCGGCGTGAAAAATCACGGATTGACCGTGCCCCTTCACACCCACGCTTCCCGAGCTCAACCACTGCAGCGAAGTCCGTACCGGAGCGCCCGAGGTCTGCGGACCGATTGAAACACGGCCCAGGCCCGCCGATGCTGTTGTAAACCACCTGTTTCGAAACTCCTGGCCCACGG
Source organism: Acidobacteriaceae bacterium (assembly GCA_019246575.1). The sequence continues at coordinate 35,617 of JAFAQG010000486.1, read as the reverse complement.
TGTAATTCGCATCGGTAACGTCGCCGTTGAAATAGCCCGATCGGGACCTGTGATAGCCCACGGCGAAGCCCGTCGTCGTCCTTGGGCTAAGGCTATGATTCCAGCCCGCCGACACGGATTCCGCCGAGGAGCGCAGAGTAGATTGCGATTGTTGTCCCAATTCGGTGTTCGCCTCCAGCGGCTGATCGCGGCTGGCATCCGTGGCAACAAACAGTTGCGAGCGCGCCGTAGCCGCCCAGTCGTACTCCAGGTGGGCTGCACCGGTGAGCACGCGGCTGCCGAATAAGCCCGCGAGAATGGCAGCATTCCCCGTATCTCTTTGAGCAAATGCTTCATCCACTTGCACGCTCGCCGGCGATTGCCCCACAATTCCCCGCAGAACATCTCCACTCGTTCCATTCGCGGCTGCCGCATTGGCGAATGTCGAGGGAACGAAAGCGAGTTGCTGCACCGTTGCATCGCTGATGTCCAACGATGTTTTCAGAGTGCTCCGGCCCGTCAGGTTGTGGCGTAACGACAGCGCGAGCGACTGATCGAAGGCGCTGAGATTACTGAACCGAATGCGCCGCGTGTACGACGGCGTGTAAATCAGCGAGAAATATCCCCCCTCGCCGGTTGAGCTATAGCCAGCCGACACAGCGCTCGTGATGTCATAATCGGCCCCCAGAGTTCCAAGTGCGCTCGACGACGTCCCGAAATTCCCCAATGAGGAGTAACCGACCGACGTTGTTACGTTGTAAAGCTCGAATTTCCCGTGGCGGCCTACAACCGTTCCGCTCTGAGGGGTGTCCGCAGGTGCGATTGCCAGCCCCTCGGTGTCGCTCTGCGCAAAACCTGCAGCGGTTACAAAACCGAATACAACAAGCAAGCGGACTCGTCGGGCAAGTACAGAGGAATGCATAGTCGCTATGGGCACTCGGTGATTGCAATCGCTGTTCCATCCGCAAAATTGCTCCCGCGCCACATACTTCGAAATATTTCGCTGCACTATTCCGAACTTATCGGCCACAATGCGAACTCTTGGTTGTTATTCCAAAATCGGGGAAAGCCAGTTGCACTGCTTTCTCACACCCGTACTTCTAGCCGAACGGCCCCCGGCGTGCATTCGGAGCCTCGATTCTAATTTCGAGGTCCAAATAAACAATGAGGTCGGTATTTTTGTGTGCAATGTGTGCCGCCGGCGCCTTAGCCCTTATATCCCCGGCGCGTGCAGGTTCGTTAAAGCAAGATGGTCGTGCTCTCGATCACACGCGTGCGCAGGCCGCAACCCTGCCCGGATATCGCATCGGAGCAGGCGATGTACTTGAAGTCATTGTGTGGAAGGAGCCTGATGCTTCCGTCCCCTCAGCACAAGTTCGGCCCGATGGTATGGTGACCCTGCCATTTGTTCGTGAGCTGAGGGTAGATGGCCTAAGTATCAGCCAAGCAGAGACACAAATCACCGAAAAACTCTCGAAGTATGTGCGCGATCCCGACGTGACGGTGTTGGTGAAAGAGGTAAACAGCGAAAGAATTTACGTTCTCGGCGCTGTGAAGCACGAAGGGGTGTTCACAATGAAATCGAGCATGACCATCCTTCAGGCTCTCGCAGAGGCCGGCGGCTTGACGGATTACGCGAAGAGAAAGAAAATCTATGTTCTGCGCACGGAAGCCAGTAAAGAGTCCCGCTTGCCCTTCAACTATGACGCGGTGATCAGCGGCCGCGCAACAGATCAGAACGCCCTGCTACAGCCCGGCGACACCATCGTCGTACCTCAGTAAATCCGCGGCCAGGCTAAACCACAAAGCAGCAGCCGGGAGTGGAAGAATGCACCGCATTCTTTGCTCCCGGCTTCTTACTTTGGCTTCTATTACTCGCCGGTTATCACAGTTCACAAATTTGGGATTTAAACCAATTCTCTCAACACACAACGCACTCAGATTGCAAATAAACTACAGCTATCGATCATAGTTTCACATGGCGTCAAACGTGCTTTATGTCGTTTGTAATCACGATTTCGCAATTATGATTGGCCGCATACAGGATTACGTGTATCTGACCTCCATTTCGCTTGTACTCGACTGCGCCGTGCGAGTTATCCGCCGGCTTAGAAAGTCGGAGAACCTAAAGACATCGGTAGCCAATGAAACAGGCCGCCACTCGAGCGGGGCTCCTATGCTGTACCGCTTGGAACCAATTGGGCAATAGATGCACAACATCTTTACAGTAGACCTCGAGGATTACTTTCATCCTACGGAAGTAGGTGCAGGTATTCCCCCGTTCGACTGGGGTTCGTTTCCGTCGCGAGTTGTGGTTGGTACATCGTTTCTACTGGATACTCTCGCACGATACGACATTCGAGCTACATTTTTTGTTCTTGGCTGGGTAGCCTCGCACAATCCAAAGCTTGTCAGGCGTATCGCGGACGCGGGGCACGAAATAGCCTGCCATAGTAACCAGCATCGACTCGTCTACGACCTATCGCCGGCTCAATTCAAGGCGGACACTCAAGCTGCCATTCGCGCCATAGAAGATGCAACCGGCATCACGCCGCGCGCTTACCGGGCCCCGAGTTTTTCTATTACCAAGCAGAGTCTGTGGGCACTGGAAATACTCGCCGAATGCGGCATCACGCACGATTCGAGCATTTGCCCCATCACGCACGATCGCTACGGGATTCCTGGTTCAGCGCGGCATGCGCACGTCATCTACACTCCCTCGGGCCCGATCGTTGAGGTACCGGTGGCAACCGTACAGTTGTCAGGGGCGCGAATTACGCCCGTCGGCGGAGGTGCATATCTGCGGTTGTTTCCCTATCGGTATATTGCGGCCGGAATTCGGCGCATCAATGTTATGGAACAGCAGCCCGCATGTATCTATATCCATCCTTGGGAGCTCGATCGCGGACAGCCTCGTCTCGCAAGCGGGCGTATTGCCCGCCTCAGGACCTATGCCGGACTTCGAACTGTCCCCGGCAAAATCGATCGTTTGCTGAAAGACTTCGAATTCTCGACATTAACGGCCGTACATCCTCATCCCGGCCCTCTCAGTCAAAACTCGTATCGCAAATCCGCGTCTCAAGCCGCGCATCTCGTGCAATTACCCGCCTGGGTCATGGCTCCGTGGTCAAGCGAGTGGGCCTCCCGGGAGGGTATTGCCGGACGCGCCTAGCTCGGTAACAAAGACCCTCCATGTTACGTCCATCATGCCCGCTACCATTTCGCTTTACTGCACTCACCGCCTGGATCGGAGTTATCTTTTTCTCATCCACCGGTATTGCTGGATATTGGTCCGAAAGGACGTTTTGCTACGGTGCTGGCAAATTGTTCTGGGGTTTGCCTACAAACAGTTTTCCCTACCGCCTCATCCATTTCGCCGCCGAAAAGAGCGTGCATGTGTCGTTATTCCTTGTATTGGCAATCTTGCTATGGCAGTGCCTGCCCTCGGTCCGGCGTAAGATCCCTGTGATTTTGTTTATCGCTGCTGCCGTAGGCTCAATCAGCGAGTACTTGCAAAGCTTTTTCCCGGGACGCGATCCGGCATTTAGAGACGTGTGCATCAATGTGCTCGGCGCGACCCTTGGCACGCTCATGATTCTGATGGCGCAAAGACGCGAGCAACAGGCGCTCATTCGCGATCCGGCATCGCACTAGCCGGAGAGGACGCCCATAGGCGAGCTCCGTTACGCTTGGCGCGCTTTGCTGGTCGGAAACCCAATGCGGCGTTTCGGCTCCTCGCCCGGCGCTTCGATCAACTGCTGAATGGCTTTAAAGACGGACTGAATCTTCTGGCCTTGCTCGTTCTGCCGCCACTCGAGCTGATCGAGACGGCGGGCCAGTTCCTCATGCGTCGCCAGGATCTGCCGCAGCCGCACAAAGGTACGCATAATCGTTATGTTTACTTCGACGGCACGCTCGCTCGTCAGAATGGACGAGAGCATCGCGATTCCCTGCTCCGTAAACGCAAGCGGTCTCGCGCCGCCCAGGCTGCGGCGCGATGGTATCACATTTTGTGATAGCAGACGTTCGACCTCCTCGTCCGTCAATTCGAACATGAAGTCCGATGGAAAGCGTTTCGGATTTCGGCGTACTTGCTGTCGTAACGCGATTGCCTTCACTTCATACAACCGGGCGCGATCCCGGTCCAGCAAAACCTTTTGGCCCCGAATCAGCAGGATGCGGTTTTCAATCAGCGGTTGGACGGCAGTTTCGGCGTCGGGCATGGGTGTGTCTATTGCGCCAATAACTGCCTGGCCGCGCTCGCCTCCGGCAGCTTTGGATCCAGCTTCAGCGCTGTTTCAAAAACCGCGCGTCCGCGTTCCCGAGTGCCCATTTTGGCGTACGCCATAGCCAAGTGGTATCTGGCGACCGTACCCGCCCCGGGTTTCGCTACCGCACTTTCAAAAGTCGCCGCCGCAAGACTGTAAAGCCCCTTGCGATACAACACCCAGCCGAGAGTATCGGCGGAATCGGGATCGTTCGGCGTTAACTCTTGCGCCTTCTGCGCGTATTTCAACGCTTCGTCGGGCTGGTTCTTGTAATCGGCAAGTAGATATGCAACGTTATTCAATACCTGCGCGTTGTTGGGTCCATTTCGAGCAGTTCTCGGTAAGCCTTGAGAGCACTCTCGTGCTCGCCTCGCATCTCGTCGATATTCGCGAGCCATAAGCGCGCGGCCGTATCGTTCGGATTCGATGCCAATAACTTGTTCAGCCTTTCACGTGCGGCGTCAAACTTATCGTCGGCAATATCGAGTTCCATCAGACCCATTTCCGCAGAACGGAAATTCGGGCTCGCCGCGCAAGCAGCAATAAATACTGCGCGTGCTTCCGCATTCCGGCCGTTCGCCATCAGTACGTGACCGAGGAACGATTGAACGGGCGCGGAACGCGGTACTTTGGCGGCATATTGCCGTATTCTCTCTAACCCGGCCGCAGTCTGCTTTTGAGCAGCATAAAACTGCATGAGTGCCCCGAGCGCGCGTAAGTCTTCCGGCGACACAGCGAGCACCTGCTCAAAAGCAGACCGGCCGGCGGCGACTTCCCCTCGCTGTAACTTCCATAAACCATCCTGGATCAACAGATCCGGCGATCGCTGCTCAGCCAGCCCGGAATCAATCCCCCTTCGCGCTGCCGTCATGTCTCCCAAGGCAATGAGCGCCCAATTGCGATCGACAACCAGGCGCACGGCCCTCTTCTGATCCTGTGGTGCGTCATCCAGAACTTCAAGCGCGAGCTTTGCCCCATTCGTACGCAGTAAGAGCTCGGCGAGCTCCAACCGCACTCGCAAAGCCGCCGGGTCTAAGCGCAGAGTCTCGGATAGCTCTTGCTGTTCGACACGCCAGTTGCCGCGCAACGCACTTACTCGCGATGAAAGGTAGTGGGCTTCAGCCGAATTCGGATTTTCATGCAACGCAGCATCAATATCGACTTTTGCCTCGGCGTATCTATTCAACACCAGAGATACTTCAGCCCGCTGCAGCAGCGCGTCGAGGTCGGTCGGATTCTTTCGGAGCGCCGCATCGAGAACGCTTTGAGCCTCGTGCCTGCGATTCGCCGACCAGTATGCCGCCACTAAGTAACTTCGTGCGAGATGGTCACCCGCATCCGTGCGTACGAGCCGCTCCAATTCTCGAACTGCTTCGTCCCGTTTACCATCTTCGAGTAGCGCGAGACCGTACAACGAGCGGGCGGCCTTGTCCGACAAAACGGATAACTGCTGATAAATCTGTTCGGCTTCCTGCCTGCGTCCTGGCCTGGATCTAAGGTTTGCAATGGCGAGAAGAGCAAGCGTGCTCTTTGGGTTCTCCCGAACGGCAGTGGGCCATAATTTTCGCGAGTTGTAATTCTGCTAGGCCATAGTTCGGCCCGGAGCTCGATGGCTGTTCGAAAGGTCTCCGCGGCATTCTGTAAGTCGCGCGCCCTCACGTAGACGAGGCCGAGTTGGTACCATGCCTCGGCGTCTTTAGGTACGGCTTGAATTGCGACCCTATACTCAAAGAGGGCACGGCCGAAATCTTTTGCAACGTACTCTTTAGCTCGAATTATCGCTTGATCATGCTTCTTTTCGCGGCTTAATGCACATCCGCTGAGCATGGACAGGGCAATGAGGCAGGCTATGCTTGAAAGACCGTTTCTAAACATATCGGGAGATACCCGGTAACGATTGCTGTCGCAATTCCGATGCCGGCACTCTTACTACTCGGTCACGTCTTCAGAAATGAAAAAGCCCGGCGGTAGACCGGAGTCGTGCGCCGGGTATTACTCGAAATATTAGTTCTTGTCTTCGTTACGCGCACCCATACGCTTCCGGCCGTACACACCTAGAGCGATCAAAACCGTTCCGCACAACAACACCGAGGCTGGCTCAGGCGTTGCCGGGCTTGCCAGGTTGCTTGCAAACTGTACGGTTGTAGTTCCCGTGCCGCTGAAATGCATCGTCGCGATCTGCGTCCGGGAATACGGAGCGGTGAAGTTGTACGGACCTGAATAGTTTGAGGCCGCACCGAAACCGTTCAGCCTCAAGACAGGAGCTGCGACTGCACTCCGATCGATGCCGGTTAGCGAAGGTGTGCCTTTGGAATTGGCGAATAGATAATTCTGATTATCCTCGTATCCACGTACCGTGATACTGTCGACAATCGGTGTTTTGTCGCCGCCGCCAGTATAGGTTGCGGCGACTTGGTCGCCGAGCAAATACGTTTGCCCGGGCTGTCCGGTGTAGTTGTTGCCGCTCAGTTCTAGATACAACGTCCCTTTGCCGGTCGATGAAACATTGAAGGATGATAGGTTCAGTGAATTGTTATCCTGTCGTCCGAAAGCCAGTGTACTAAGTGTAAAATTACTAAAAGTAAAATATCCTCCAGTGCCGCCTAGAATGTTTGCGCCTGTGTAGAAATGGTTACCATCGTTGCTAACAGGCAACTTAATGGCTGCTTTCGCCGGAGATGTTGCAAAAGACGAAAACAGAAGTGCTGCCGCAACGGCAACACTTGAAAACGTGAGCATTAATCCTCCGTGTCTAAGTACGCGCTCGTGATCTGTATCCGCACGCGTCATTCCAACTGCGTAACTGCTCCGTTTTCATCTCTTTGCTTGCAAATGTGATCAGCGGTTGCGGTTTGTCATTGACAGAAAAGAGGGAGTAGACAAACAACTTTAGAGTTTTTGGCGAATATCCGGAAAGGTTGAAGAACTTGGGGAAAGTTTGGACTTCGCCTGAGGACGGCGACAATCAATGGCGGTGCCGCGCTCTACCGCGCCTGTGGGGCTCAGTAGAACTCGGCCGCAAGGGCGCTGCTGAGCTTTGTGGTTTCCACTTTGAACGTTCTGTCGCGAACGGCGTCGGCAATGTCTTTCACACGGGCAGCACGCCCCGGGTCCGACGTCAATACGTTCCGTAGGCGCGAGACAAGACCTGACAGTTCCGCATTGTCGGATGACGTTAAGCTCGATCGACCGGCTGGCGAACGGTCTTCAGGATCAGTGCTGCTCGCTGTTACCGGAGTAGCCGCCGCAGACGCTGATCGCTCAAGAGGTGTGTGGTCGCTGATTTTCATACAGGGGACGATACCCCGGCGGCAAATTTCACCAGGGAAGTCTTGTGTGATAGTCCCTGAAACGCCGCATTCCTCTTCCAAAAAACATCACATCGCTTACGACGGCGTAGTATCTATCCCCAGGCATAACCGGATCAGATGCTTTTCCTGCTCCGATACGTTCGGGTCGAGCAAGGCAGCTTCCTGTTCCCTTCTCCAGCGCTCTAGCGCGGTATTCTCCCCGACCTGTGCAGTTTCGGCATCCCGGCTTTTCGAGTGCTGCTCACGATACAACCGAAATGCTTCTCCAGCAAAGCATTTGGGAACCGCCGCCGCCAGGAATCCGATCGGATTGTAGACACGGCTGTCCTTTGCCCGGACCAGGGCGCCTTTCTCGTGGATGAAATGGACGATCTCTTCTTCCGAGCAATCGGCAGCGTGTTTCCTGCAGGCTTGGATCAGCCGGGTTACCACGTCGTCGTCGGCTGCTCCGTATATGGCCAGTGCCTGGTACACGGTTGACGATGACGACGTATTGTCTAATACATCTTGTTCTAATAGATAAGGGGACAGTTTGACCACAGTAGTCGGGTACTCGTTGACCATAGTTACTGTGGTCATGTTGACCACAGTAGTCATGTCTAAAGACGTGGTTTCTGGCTGAGACTCGACTGCTGTAGCCATGTTTGATCCAGAGGACGCAGGCTGCGCACCCTCCAGCGGCTTCGCATAGGCGAATCCAGGCCCGATCTTTGCCGCATGTTCCCTGCCTTTGCGCAGGTTCCTCTCAAGCACGGCTTTATAGCTAAAGACCCGGTAAAGGGTCGCGGTCCGTTGGTAAATATCCGCCCGGGTGTCGACCTCGATAAAATCCTTTTCGATCAGCTTCGCTACAATCCGCTGAATCGTTTTTCGCGAGAACCGGGTTCGTTTTACCAGATAGTCATAGCCGGCCTGCACGAGCCTGTACGATTCGCGCTCGTTTACCTCGATCAACTTAGCGTTCCAAAGCGTGTCGTACACGCATTCTTCCCCGGAATTGATAATGTCCTGTGCCAGGCGGATCCGTTTTACCCGGCCGGCTGGCACGAGATCGCCGTGCTCGGTGATCCAGAGCTTTTTTTCTCCTCGTTTTCCTTTTGGCTCAGGAACTGTGGTCGGCGTTAGCGTGCCTACAGTAGGCATGTCTATCGATTGCGACGTGTCTATAGTGGTCACGTCTGCTTCAGGCGTTTGTATCAGTGACCCCCGCCCGGGTTGAACTGTAGCCACGTCAGACGTGACTACAGGTAATCTGGGGCGCGTAGGCGGGACGAGATGCGATCCCACACCTTTCCCCACAGCGGGTGTGAAGATCAGGTCCTCGAGTTCGCTCGGGTCGAACGCGGGCTGCTTTTTGTTAGACCGCGACGCTCTGCCCATGTGCCGGCTCAGTTCTCAACGCCTCCGGCTTCAGCATCTCGAGAATGCTGGTGGTAGCGGTGTCGTAATCCTCGAGCGCCTTCGCCTTCGGATCAATATCGGCAATCATCTTATGGGCGCGAGCCGCTTTGCCGATGATCTGATCTGTGCGGATTGCATTGATAACGGGGATTTTGTACGTGTCGCTCAACTGCTCGATCATTTTCATCACCACATCGGTAAGGCCGAACCGCCGATTCACGATGGTAGGCAATAGAGCGAGTGTCCGGATCGGCGTGCGCACGCTGTCGCCAATCGTTTGAGCGGAAAAGATGGTCGCTCCGGCGCCGGAAACGCTCAGCGTGTCCATGGAGATTGGGATCAGCACGTTCTGGCAGAACACCATCGAACACGCCTGGAGCAGGGAAATAGACGGCGCCACGTCTACTACGATCGCGTCGTAGGACTCCTCGTACATTCGGAACGCGTTCTGAAACACGTGCTCACGCCCGTACATCGTGAAAATCCGCTGCTCCATCGCGGTCGTTTCGCGATTGCCGCACAGCACGTCTAAGCGCTCTGCGATATTCACCACACAATCGGGTAACCGCAACTGATTCAAGATGAAATCGGCAAAATAAGCCTCCGGCTTCAGCCGCAGAGTAACGGCGATTGAGCCCTGTGGATCGCTGTCGATCAGCAGCGTACGGAAACCCCGGTCCGCCAGACAGCGCGCGACCGTAATGGCGGTGGTCGTCTTGCCCACCCCGCCTTTCTGGTTCCCGATCATCAGCTTGATCATCGTTGGAGCGCCTCACGAATGGTCTGGAGGTCAACTTCCGTCCAAACACGGTACTGATTATCTGGATTCCGCATGGGCTCAGGAATCCGCCCATCCGCCAGCATGCGGTACAACGTGCGCGAACTCATGCCAAGAATCTTCGCGACCTGAGAACTGCGGTATAGACCCTGCCGGTCTCGTTTTCTCCTCATTGCGGCTAAGTTCCAGACTAACGCGGAACAGGAGGCTCTTCAACAGGAACTTATGACAATGAATCGAGAATGATCGAGTATCCTGAGTGGGCGATCACTAAAGCAAACATGGCCACAGTGATCAGTCACAACATGACTACTATAGTCAGGTGCGTGTCTGAGGAGCAACGAGGTCATCGAAGCGCTCCCGATTCTGGCCGACTGCCATAGCTAACGCGAGCAGCTTTTGCAGCGCCTCATCGGGATTCGCAAATCGAACGGTGATCTGGCCCGGGCGCAACTCCACTCCCTCGGGAAGACCTTCGAAATCTTCTTTCAAAATCGAGTCGACCAGCGCGGCGGGTGCCTCAACGAAGGCGGGAGGCGTGTCGATCCACTGCCGCCTTTCACTTTCCAGCTCCGCCCACAGCCGGTGTTTTCGTCTGCGTTCGTAGTAGACTGCTTCTCCCGTGGCTAAGCGTCGGAGGTGATTCACCAACTCGGCCCGGTCTAGGATCGCACTCGCCCCTGAACGCTTGGCCGCGAGCGCAGAAAGGATCTGCTGTGCGCGTCGCCGCCCGATGCCGAATAGTTCCTCGAGCATCCGGCGATCCACCCAGGCCTGTGGTGAGGCTTCGAGAGTGGCAATCACCTCGTCGAGACGGTCAAACCAGCGCGGCTTATCCGGCATAGACGCCCGAGTTCACCATCCCCTTTGTACTGCGGTTATGCGCGAATGCGCAATAAGCGTTGAACTCGGGCAGACAAGTACAGTCCCATAAAAGAAGTTATGAGACTCCAGGGCCACGTATAGGCCCTAGGCTTGACCGTTCTGCCGGGCCAGTGCTCGTACCCGTTTCAAAGCTCTTCGACCCGCGCCTGCGACCATCAAAATTCCCAGCCGGCCGCACATCCCCAAAAACGGAGCGGGGTCTGCACGGCTGAACCAGGCAAATTCTTTTTCGCCCTGGAGCGTGTGCCACCACTCTCGAACAGTCAGTTCGCGTTTGCGCATATACCCCAACGTCCCAAACAGGTCGTATGGCTCCACAAGAAATTTGCGGCCTTCTACGGAAGCGACTTGCCGGACAGTCCTTCCAGTCAAATCCAAATGGAGCGCGCGCACGACATCGAGGCCGGCATCATCGCGAAACATGCAAAAGTTCGCCCCGATCCGCGGATTGCAATCCAGAAGCTTGTATCGGCCGTCCCGTTTGTCGAAACGATAATCCATGTCGACGATGCCCGCGTATCCAATGCTTTGTAAAAATTCTCGGCTCTGATGGCACAGTGTTTCGTTCCGAGCGGAAATACCGAGCGTTGTGAAGCCGGCAAACGCAGGAAAGGATCGCAGCTTCTTTCCTGTAAAGGGAACAAAGCAATCGGTTGTCGGATTGCGGTAACCGTGAAAGATCCAATCTTCCGCATACGAATGCGGAATATACTCCTGCAAAACGAAGTTCAGGCTCTCCGCTTGGTTCCGATTTCGATAGAGCGATACAAGTTCGGAGCGTGTTCGCGTGATAACCACTTTTTGCGGAGTCGCGGAGCCCGGCAGGCATTCAGCTGTCTTCACCATGATCGGGAATTGAACCCGATCCATAAACTCGTCGACCTCATTCATCGAACGTGGGAATGCAGTTTCAGGACAGGGCAAACCCGTGCTTCTGCACAATTCGTACAGACTGTTTTTATTCGCAACCAGGCGAGGCAATTCCGTCGCGACCGGCGGCAGAAAATACCATTTCTCCAGATCCCGGCAATGTTCGCTGAGGAAGATCGCAGCTCGATCGTCCGTAGGGACAAGAACCGCTTTCCGGCCAAGATGTCCTCCAATCGACGCAAGATCGCCCAATAGCTCGCAGGCATCCGAGGTGGACGTATCGCGCACAAATGCTCCTGCGAGATAGCGCGATAGCGCAATCGGGGTAAGCCGGTCTTCCACAATTGCATAAACTGGAACCCCGGCTCTACCCAGGCTGCGAATGACTCCGAGACTCCCGTGATGGATTACATAGCGGCCGATTTTGAACAACAAAACCGGCACGCTTGTATCGAGAGAAAAGCCATCACCCTGCTTCGGGAGCATTATTCAGAGACGGTTTCCCTACTTGGTCGCAAAGAAGGAAACCATCTGGATGCATACGAGTTGGCCGTAAGACGCCGCGAAATAGTCCGTGCCGTATAGTCTGCGCCAAAAATGAATCGCATAGCAGGTCCGAAGCAATTCGTACTCGAAAGGCCCGTGAAATATAAGCCAGGCACCGACGACTCAAAACCGAACGACAGCACAGGCATGTTGTTGTTCGTGCGTACCAGCGATTTCAGGCGTTCACTCAAAAAGGGAAGGCGCTGTAAATCGAATCGGTATCCGGTAGCAGCAATGACATGGCTGGTCTCGATTTCATGCGGTAACCCGTCGAGCCCGACCGTCCGGAGCAGAACGCGCTGGCCTCTTGTTTCGGCTTTCTCGACGGAATGGCCCACCAGAACCGGAACCCGTCCGTCGACGCGATCTTTCAGCCACCAGGAGCCCGCCGGGCCTGCCACCGTTTTTAATTTGCGGACACGGATTCCCGTCGGAATGTACCGGAACAGAGGCGGAGACACACAATAAGCCCAGATTTCCAGGCCCTGCCCCAGCCCCGATCTCGGATACCGAATGCGCTCATAGCGGGACCGCGGACCTTTTCGGGCAACGGCGTTCCAGGCAAGCGAGGGTTTGCGCACCAGTATGCGGACCGAAGCGCCTTCTTCCGAAAGGAGCGCTGCCGTTTCAAGCGCCGACTGCCCACCGCCGATAACCGCGACGTCCTGCCCGCGAAAGCGGCTCAAATCGCTGTGCTGCGATACATGGGAACACAACTCTGGCGGCAAATGCGACAGCACGGCGGGAGTTTGCGACGTATAATCTAAGCCTGTTGCAACAACGACATCGGTGGCCTCCCAAGCGGCTCCATTATCCATTTGGATGGCGAAGCCGTTCGGCGAACGGTCAATGTTCGCGACCAGGGTCTGTTCGACGTTGGGCACCAATTCGCGCTCGAAAGCCGATGCATATCGGATGAAGGTCTCCAGCGGTACGGGCGTCCCCCAGTCACCGTACTCCAAGTTATGGACCGCACAGTACTGCTCGAGGGTAAATCGCCCCCTAGGATCAGAAAGATTCGAGGCATGTCCTTCCGATTTCAGGAACATCCCTTTGGGCATCTGATGATGCCAGCGATGCATCGGCTTGCCAAGAATGCGGTAAGGAATACCGGCGGCCCCAAAATGTGCCGCAACTGACAATCCAAACGGTCCAGCCCCGATAACGGCCACACGCCGATGACCTTGAGAATGCATGGAAAGGGTCCTTTCTTAACAGATTTCACCCGTTGTTGGAATTACGCCTGCACTTCGCTTACTATTCCGGTCAGGATCGCACAGCCCCACCTGAGAGCGCTCGTAAACCGTGTGTGCGTCCTGCGATCCAGGATACATATATTACGTTCGGGAGACAGGAGTACACAACAGCCCAAAGTTTTGCCACAATACATGTGGAACCTGCCATGCCCCACCGCAAACGCGCCCATGTGTTCCTCCCCGAGGATCTGCTCGCAGACGTCGATGCGCTCGTGGGCCCGCGTGGCCGGAGTGCTTTCATCGCTGAGGTAATTCGAGACGCGGTGAATCGCCGCCGGTTGCTCGAATTTCTGAGCAGCAAAGAACCGATCTGGAAAGATGAGGACCACCCCGAATTAGCGGAAGGCGCAGAGGCGTGGGTTCGCAAAATGCGCGACGAGGAGCTGCGCATCGAACGCGAAAAGCTCGGCGACTGGTTGGACCGAGCGGTTCGCGACACAGAATGACGACCTACCTTCCTGATACCAACGTTTTTGTGGATGCGCTCAATGGGAAGCGCGGCCGCCGCGAGTGGCTGCGCGAATTGGTCTTGCAGGGCAATCGCCTGGCGTGCTGCGCGATTACACTGGCCGAAGTCTACGCGGGCATGTGGCCGCACGAACAACTGAAAACAGATGAATTCTTATCTGCTTTCGTATGGTACGGCAGCTCACGCGCAATCGCACGCCGCGCCGGACGGCTTCGCTTTGACTACGCACGCAAAGGTGTGACGTTATCTCTTCTGGATACCCTGATCGCCGCTACCGCTCTCGAATACGGTCTCACCCTCATTACAGGCAACCGAAAACATTTTCCAATGCCGGAGTTGTCCATCTATCCGTTACCCGGAGGAACCGCATGAGCGAATCCACTGCCATTGTGCGCTTGCTCTCCATTCCGCATTTACCGGTACCGGCTGTCGTTGCTGCCGCGGGGGAAGGCGCGCGGGAAAAATTCTTCGAATTCTTTGCCGCGCAGATCCGTAATCGCAATACGCGCAGCGCCTACGTGCAGGCAGCCCATCAGTTTTTTGGCTGGTGCGAGGACCACCGCATCGAGCTCCAGCAGATTCGACCCCTGCACGTGGCCGCCTACATCGAGTCGAAGCAGCGCGAGCTGAGTCCTCCTTCTATCAAGCAACATCTCGCCGGATTGCGCATGCTCTTCAACTGGATGGTCGTCGGCCAGGTGATTCCCACCAATCCGGCGCTGTTTGTAAAAGGTCCGAAATTCAGCCGGCAAACCGGCATCACGCCCATCCTCGAGCCCGGGCAGATGCGCGACCTGCTCGATTCGATCGAGACCACCTCGCTCAAAGGCCTGCGGGACCGCGCTGCCATTGCCGTCATGGCTTATACGTTTGCGCGCGTGAGTGCAGTCGTTATGCTCAAGCGCGAAGATTACCGATTCGTCGGCAAGCGTGCTCAACTGCGCCTCGAGGAAAAGGGCGGCAAGGAAAAACTGGTGTGGCTGCACCACGAAGCCGAGGAGTATCTCGATCGTTATCTGGAAAACGCCGGAATCACAGATGCCAAGGCGCCACTGTTTCAAAGTGTAGACAAATTGCACCGCTTAACGGGGCAGGGAATCGGCCGCCGCGACCTGCTGCGTGCCGTGAAACAACGCTGTGCCCGCGCCGGACTTCCTGACACGATCTGCAATCACACTTTCCGCGGCACCGGCATTACGGTTTTCCTACAAAACGGCGGGTCGCTCGAAGCGGCGCAAGACATGGCGAATCACGCCGACCCTCGCACGACAAAGCTATACGATCGGCGCAAAGATCTGGCTACCCTGAGCGAGATCGAGAGAAGGATCGCGTTCTGAGCATTGCAGTTGTACTTACATCCGACAGTCAGCTTTGTCGTATCCGGCGATCTGTTCCTGCCCTAAGCTACAATGTCGCCGATGTTCCCGAACCGCGGTACCGTTCCCGAGAGCAGTTATTCGGTACCGCCGGCGATCCTTGAAGCCGCTTCGGATGTCCGTACTGTCAACCGGGTCGAGACTCATCAACTGTCGCGCCGCTATCTGGGTTACCTGCTGCTCGTTATATTGGCGATTAAGTTTGTTTTTTACTTATTAGATCCGCAGCCCCGTTTCCTCCTGGGCGATTCGGCATCGTATCTGTGGACGGCTCTCACCGGCTGGATTCCCGAGGACCGCAGTTTCACCATTGGCTTCATCCTGCGCGTACTGGCCGTGTGGCCGCACTCGTTTCAACCAATGATTCTGGTTCAGGCAGGACTGAGCGGAATCTCATCGTGGCTCGTTGCCGTGTGTCTGCTGCGTTATTTCCGTACGCGCGTGTGGGTGGCGAGTGTGGCAGCATTGTTGTGCGCCGTTGAGCCGCTGCAGTTGATTTCGGAGCGCTTCGCTCTCACAGAGGCGACCTCCACCTTTGTATTTACCGTTTATGTTGTGCTTGCGCTTGAGTACATCAGAACCGCGAGCCTTCGTCTTCTGATTTGGGCACAGGTGGTTTCGATTGTCCTGATAAGTCTGCGCATCAGCTTTCTCCCAATCGTGGTTGTCAATGCGGGGCTGCTGCCGCTCATCGCATGCCGGACCACGCCGTTCTGGGCGGAGTTGTTCAGGCGCTTTCGTACAACTCGCGGCACGACGTCACAACCACCACTTAACGCGTGGCGACCCATTGCTGTCCATGTGATAGCGGCCGTGTTAGTCAGTCAATTTCTGCTCTATAGTTACCGCCACATCAATGGCCGGCTGACGCACCATGCGCCCGCGTATCTGTACACGGATGGCCTGTTCCTGCTTGCGTCCTGGGCGCCTATCGTCGAGCCGGGTGACCTTCCGGTTCCTGCCTGGCGCGATGCCGTTTTCAATCACCTCGCATACCCTCTTCACGACCCCCGCGCGCGAAACGCACACGCCTTTGCACCCGGAGGGTTGATTCCGAACCTGGTGGATGTGACAAAGGCCGGTGGATCGGTTCCCGATACGCTCCTGGCAAACAAACTCGCGAGGAAAACTGCAATCGCTGCGGTCAAACGCGATCCTGTTGGATTTTTGCGATTATCTGCTCTGACACTCGCGCAGTACTTTGACGATGACTATCTGAAGCAGACGGTTGAACAGGATGAGGGACACCATCACGGGTTTCCGGCATCGTTTACCGACGAGCTGCGGACCTATTTTCACCAACCGTTTGAGGAAAAAGATCTCGATACGCTGACCGAGCGCTGGCACGTCGCGGCGCTGCCCTGGTACCAATTCCTGCTGCTATCGCCGCTGCTTTTTACTGTGCTGGCCGTGTTCGCCGAACGGAAATATCTCGCTTATTGGATTCTGTCCGGCATCGCCGCCTGGATCTTTTTCGCGCAGTTAGCTCTTGTGGCGCAGCATCCTACGGTTCGCTACATGACGCCGCTCGCCTGGCTTATGCTGATGATGATTCCGGCAGTTGTGGACAGCGCGGTAACACGTTCATACAAGAATGTCCAGTTGCGGCACTGAAAGGTGACCCGCGAGTGCAACAGTACAGCCTCTACAAAAAGAGGCGTTATGAACCGCTGTTGTAACCGAGCAGGCGGGGCTTGTGGGCCTCTAATGTTCCTCAATAGTACCAGCGGTACCAATAAGTGAGTGTTTTTTTAGCCAGCAATAGAATAGCCTTATTTCGTTCTTTGACAAAGCATTGCCATGCGGTAACGCCAAAGAAACTGACTTATCAATCGCCGGAGGATCAAATGAAATTTGACAGCTTGAACGTCGTGCGCGTTTGTTGTTCCGCCTTATTGGCGTTCTGGGGTACTTGCCCCGTTTTCGCTTCGAACGGTAACACCGTGATCTCT
The DNA here is from genome assembly GCA_019246575.1 of Acidobacteriaceae bacterium. The sequence goes on along the minus strand of JAFAQG010000486.1, from coordinate 18,526 downwards.
GACGTTGGAGCGGACCAGAGCCTCTACTTTAATTGGCAGGAGTCCGCCACTAATCAGTGGTCAGGATGGCAATACCTGGGCGGCGCCGGTGGCGGCTTTATAACTGCACCGTCCATGATTGTGCAGTCACCTGTTAACGGCTACAACACGGTTGTCACCGCGGTCGGGGCGGACGGGAATCTGTATTTCAATTGGCAGGACTCGTCAACGAATCAGTGGTCCGGGTGGCAGTATCTGGGTAGCGCGGGGGGCGGTTTTACTAGCACACCGGCGATGGTGGTCCAGTCGTACGTGAACGGCTACAACACGGTTGTCACCGCAGTCGGGGCGGACGGGAATCTGTATTTCAATTGGCAGGACTCGTCAACGAATCAGTGGTCCGGGTGGCAGTATCTGGGTAGCGCGGGAGGTGGTTTTACTAGCACACCGGCGATGGTGGTCCAGTCGTACGTGAACGGCTACAACACGGTTGTCACCGCGGTCGGGGCGGACGGGAATCTGTATTTCAATTGGCAGGACTCGTCGACCAATCAGTGGTCCGGGTGGCAGTATCTGGGTAGCGCGGGAGGTGGTTTTACTAGCACACCGGCGATGGTGGTCCAGTCGTACGTGAACGGCTACAACACCGTGGTCAGTGCGGTCGGGGCGGACGGGAATCTGTATTTCAATTGGCAGGACTCGTCGACCAATCAGTGGTCCGGGTGGCAGTATCTGGGGAACGGCGGCGGCGGTTTCATAACCGCACCTTCAATGGTTGTGCAGGCGTTGTGACGTGATTTGCCGTTCACGACTGCTGTATCTCGTCGGCCGCGCCACCATTTTGCAGCTGAATCGCTACGACGCAAGCATGGCGCGAAGGCGCGATTCCTGAACGAACCGATGCAAATGCTTAGAACCTATAATATGGCCGCGTTCGGACGAGAGCGTCTGGATACCGCTGGTGCGCGCTGGGGCAAAGATCGACCTCCACGCGATGTTGGCCCGGGATTCTCTGTTCTTGTGGAAGAACATAGGCCAGGATGTATCGCGCGCGGAGGTGGTCCAGCATCTGCAGTAACGCTGCGGGATTATCGATCGGATGAAGATATTCACCGCCGGTTTCGTTGACGAGCGGTTCCATCGAGAGCGTGTGCGCCTTCGGCAACGGATAGCTCCGATCGAGAACAACAGGAGGAATACCGGGAATGGGAATCGGAGTCCTCGCTCTCCCTATTGTGGTTTGGTTCCGCGGCTCCACGCTGATCAGGATCACTCCGTTCACTGTGGCGTCCTTTTCCAAGGCTTCGGACGTTAACGCAGGCAAGCGAATTTTCGAAGAACGCTCTTGATCGTCTGTGGCGACAATGAGCGCTCGGCGCCGCAACTTATCGGCGCGCGCGGGATACATGTCCAATGCCGAGGCGATCGCATCGAACAAACGCGTACCGGATTCCACACGGGTGACACTCGCAAGCGAGCGTTGAATGCCATCCGCTATGCGATCCGGATTGCTTGTGAACTCCTGCTGAAGCTGGCATTTAGACGAAAAGGTCAGCACCGCTGCACGATCTTCCCTGCGCAAGGCGTGAGCCGCCGCGTCCGCGCCCGACGCCAACTGCCTCGTCGATTGGATAACGCTGCCGCTGACATCCAGAAGAATGGCAACATCTAAGGGAAACGTCCCACTCTCCGCTATCTTCAGAATCTGAAGCTTGCCTTCGTCGCGGACCTCGAAGTCCTCACGTTTGAGGCCTTCGATCGGCCGGCCGGTCCCTCTCTGAAACACACGCACATCCAGCACAACAAGGTTCGTGGAAGCAGTGAAAGAGGGTGGCTCCTGCGCGGCAGTGCGAAATATGCACGCGGAGAGCAGGCACAGGACTCGTACAGCACCGCGACACGCGCGCGCAGCGTTCGAGGAGCGTAACAGCACCATGATGCTATCATTTTCACCTATTCGGGCCGAGCTAGGGAGTGCGCCAAACCCGGGGTACGCTCTAGGTGCGAGTTGGCGACCGCGGGCGGAGAATTGCGCGAGGAAATCCTTAAACCTAGCCGTCCGCCGCAATAAAGATCGATTTCCGGAAGACTTCATGTTCCAGCTCACCCGAGAAGGCCGCGGCGGCCTTGCTCCGATTTCTTCTGAAAAGCGTGGATCATCCAAATTTCATCTGTTAATTGCACCGCGTACACGACCCGGAACGCATCGCCCTTGAACGCCAGTGCGATTTCAAATACGCCCGAGCCCCGGCCTCGCAAGTGGCGACACACGTTTATGCCTTGCGCCGTCGCGAATTCTTAGTATTACCATATGTATATACAGATTGCGCTACGAATGGAGCGAGGAGACAAGTCGGCTGAAACCAGGGAAAACACGGCATATCGTTCGAACTGGCCACGCTCGTGTTCGAGGACGAACACTGCCTTGTCTACATGGATCGTATCGACGAGCACACGGGAGAACAGCGCTGGATTGCTCTTGGTATGGCGCAACCCACGCCGCACGCCGCCATTTTGTTACTCGTTGCGCACGTGTACCGGGAGGATGAACATGGGGAAGAAAGCATCCGCATCATCTCTGCTCGAGAAGCAGAAAAGTGTGACATCAGACGATATCAGGCACAGGCGTTGGACGAAGGCTGAAATTGACGCCGTGCGTCGTATTGCTGCACGGCAAGCTGCCGGTGACGATTCGGGCATCCACTATGAGGACATTCCGCACCTGACAGAGGGGCAGTTGGAAAAAATGGTGCGCCTACGCGATGTCAGGCCGAAGGTGCCAGTGAGCGTGCGCCTGGATCCGCGCGTTCTCGAGTGGCTGAAGTCAAAAGGAGAAGGTCACTTGACGCGTATCAATGACATTCTGACCAATATCATGGAAGCAGAACGTACGGCGCATTCGCGGCATTAATGCCCTTCGCATACACCCGAGCTGCTGCTTCCATAACAAGCCCATTCGCTATGAGGACATCGGTCGTTTGCGCTGTTTTGTAACGGGCTGCGCGGGTTTCATCGGCAGCAACCTGACCGACCGGCTACTCGCAGCGGGCCATGACGTCACCGGCTACGATAACTTCTCTACCGGGCACCGTGCATTCCTGAAAGATGCGCTTCGGCATCCGCGGTTTCGATCCGTCGAAGGAGACGTGCTCGATTTGCCGCGGATCGTCGAAGCGATGGCGGGATCCGACTGCGTCTTCCATCTGGCCGCCAATGCCGACGTCCGCTTCGGGACCGAGCACCCGACAAAAGACCTTCACCAGAACACAATTGCAACCGTGAACGTTTTGGAAGCAATGCGTGCAACAGGAGTCCCACGCATCGCGTTCGCGTCCACCGGTTCAGTGTATGGCGAAGCGCCCGTCATCCCGACTCCGGAATCGTGCCCATTTCCGATTCAGACGTCCCTGTACGCTGCCTCCAAGCTTGCTGCCGAAGGTTTCATTCAGGCATACGCGGAGGGGTTTGGCATACAGGCATTCATCTTTCGGTTTGTATCTATCCTGGGCGAACGCTACACGCATGGCCATGTTGTCGATTTTTGCCGGCAATTGCGTGAGCATCCAGACGTGTTGAATGTCCTCGGCGACGGGCATCAGCGTAAGTCGTATTTGTATGTGCAGGATTGCATCGACGCTATGTTGACCGTCATTCAGAAACCAACCGGGAAAGTACATGTCCTGAATCTTGGTACCGATGAATACTGCGAGGTGAATGATTCGATCGGCTGGATCTGCGATGAGCTCGGGCTGAATCCGGAGCGGCGATACGCTGGTGGGGAGCGCGGCTGGATCGGCGATAACCCGTTCATCTTCCTCGACTGCTCGGCGGTCCGGGAATTCGGATGGCGTCCCAAGCTCAGCATCAAGGACGCGGTGATCAGAACTGTTCGTTACTTGCGGGATAACTCTTCCATATTGGAATGCCGGACTTGAACATGACATTTTCCGAACAGTTCCTGGCTGAAGCGGCGCAGATTATCGCGGGCCTCGATGTAGCAGCCATTGAGCGCGTTGCGGCGATCTTGGCCGGTGTCGCGAAACGACAGGGCAGGTTATTCATTTTGGGTGTGGGCGGAAGTGCAGCAAATGCCTCACATGCGGTGAACGACTTTCGAAAGATCGTTGGCATAGAAGCTTATGCACCCACTGACAACGTTTCCGAATTGACCGCTCGCACGAACGATGAAGGATGGAGTACTGTTTTCGAAGAATGGTTGAAAACGAGCCATCTGAATAGCAGCGATGGAATTCTGGTATTTTCGGTTGGCGGCGGCAACTTGGAACAACAGGTCAGTCCGAATCTGGTCTATGCGCTGCGGTACGCACGGTCGGTGGGAGCCGGCATTGCGGGAATTGTCGGCCGCGATGGCGGGTATACAGCGAAAGTAGCTGACGCTTGCGTCATCGTTCCGACCGTGAATCCAGCACACATAACACCGCACGCGGAGGCATTCCAAGCCGTCCTGTGGCATCTGCTGGTTTCTCACCCGAGCCTCAAAACTTCGCAAACCCGCTGGGAATCGATCGTCCGCACTTAAAGCTTCATACCTCGGCCCTTCGTTATAATAGGCGGAGTCTCCACAAACCCAAGCGCCCCTAGCGCGTGTTTTCTTGGACGGCCCATGGACTGGACAGGAGGGCAGGCAGGCTGACGTTGAATTCTGATTATTCGGTCAAAATATTCGCAGATGGAGCAAATCTCGCGGAGATGATCGAACTCTATCGCAATCCGCTCATTAAAGGTTTCACCACAAACCCCACGTTGATGCGGAAGGCGGGAGTTACTGATTATGAAGCATTCGCGAAACAGGTGCTCGCAGCCATTCCCGACCGGCCGATCTCGTTTGAAGTATTCTCCGATGACTTCCGCGAGATGGAACGGCAGGCCCTGAAGATCGCAGCTTGGGGCCCGAATGTCTCGGTAAAAATTCCCGTCATGAATACTCGGGGCGAATCGTGCCGGACATTAATTTGCAACCTGGCACGATCGGGAGTCAGATTGAATATTACTGCCGTGATGGCGCTCGAGCAGGTGTATGAATTGTTACCCGCGCTCGATGGAAGCCAGCCAGGATATATCTCTATCTTCGCCGGCCGGATTGCCGATACCGGGCGGGATCCCATACCTCTCATGCGCGCCGCCGTCGAGGCGCTTGCTTCCATGCCGCAAATAGAATTGATATGGGCAAGCCCGAGGCAAGTCCTGAATGTGTATCAGGCAAATGAAATAGGCTGCCATATCATCACAGCAACCTCCGACATTCTCAAGAAACTGGGTCTGTTGGGTAAAGATCTGCTGGAGTACTCGCTCGAAACCGTCAAGATGTTTCGCGATGATGCAATGGCTGCCGGATTCTCCATCTAGCGCTCGCCTCGAGGAAGTAAACACTGTAACGTGATGCGCAGATGATAACAGCCGCAGCAAGAGCCGCCCAAAGGCAACGTGAAACGATCGGGAGAACATTCCACGAATGCCCTATCTGCGGGTCGATGCATCTCGAATATGAGTTCCTGGTCGAGAGGTCACCCGTTTGTGGATGCCAAACATGCGGACTGCTGTTTCTGAATCCAACGCCGGAATCCGGCAGCGATGAACAGAGTGCTCCGCTCGCTCAAGATTCTTCCCGGTTCGATGCAGCCAATGCAGAGACCATTGTTAACGATTTAATTCGCTATTCGGGTGTGCAGACCGGGCAACTGCTGATTATCGGGCCAAACGAGCACCTTACGAATGCGTCCCGACGGCGTGGATTTGAGCCGGTTTCGCTTTCATTGAGAGATTTCGAATCGGGCACGGGCTTACCCGCAAAGGTAGACCTCTGCATCCTGTTTTCATCTCTTCAGAAGATGTCGGATCCGCTAAGCGGCCTTAAAACGGTTCGCCGCCTTCTGAATGGCAGAGCCGCGGCGATGATCGTATCTCCGACTACCGACAGCAAAGCTGCCCGCGTTTTTCGCAGCTCGTGGTGGGAATTCAACCGCCAAAACCGTTTCTACTTCTCGACGGACACGGTACAAACTCTGCTCATCAAGGCTGGTTTTGGGGACACGATTATTTCCCCTGCGCACTCGTTTACCTTTTTTGAATCTGTAGTGTCCCCTCTCGCTCGCCGCGGCGGATCGCCACTTCTTCGACGCCAGCGATTCCAGCACGATCTCTACAGCAGCACCCGGTTCCTCGTGCGGCCAAAACCCGTGCGCGAAACGCCCGTACTGTCTGTAATCGTGCCTGTCTATAACGAAGGCGTAACATTTGCGACCGTCATGGACCAACTGCTCGAAAAATCCATGGATGGCGTGCAGATCGAAATCATTATTGTCGAAAGCAATTCCACCGACGGCACGCGCGAGCAGGTCCAGACATATGCTTCCCACCCGCGCGTAACGATCATTCTTCACGATAAGCCGATGGGGAAAGGCTTCGCGGTAAGAGCTGGTCTGAAGGTTGCAACGGGAGATATCATTCTGATCCAGGATGCGGATCTCGAATACGATCTGAACGACTATGAAGCGCTGATTGCGCCGCTGTTGCGCTTCGAGACGAACTTCGTATTAGGATCGCGCCACAATTCTTCCGAGAACACCTGGAAAATTCGCAAGTTCAACGATTCCGCGGGCGTGGCCGCATTCTTCAATATTGGGCACTTACTATTTCTGACCCTCTTCAATGTGCTCTATTCACAGCGGCTTACGGATCCTTTCACAATGTTTAAAGTCTTTCGGCGCGATTGCATTTGGGGTCTGGTATTTGAATGCAACCGCTTTGACTTCGATCATGAAATCGTGATCAAGCTGCTGCGCAAAGGCTATAAACCTTTAGAGCTGCCCGTGAACTATGCCTCACGCTCGATGAAGGAAGGTAAGAAGGTAACCATTCTGCGCGACCCACTCACGTGGATACGAGCTCTTTTTAAATTCCGAACAGCGCCTATTTACGAAACCTCGGACGTGCTTGCGAAAGGATGATTCGGGCAGGTATCAGCAACGCGGGCAGAAGAACCGTGGCGCTTCTCGTGGGCGCGCACGTAGTGATCGCGCTCCTGTGGGCTTACTCACTCCTATTTGCCACCCATTTCACGTTCCGTTTCGAGTCGCTTCGCTTCATGGACCAGTACCGATATTTGGCGAACGGCTTGGCCCACCTGCACTTCTATGGATGTGACAGCAACGGTAAACCGATACCAGCCGGCTGTATGGACTGCATCAATTACCATGGCAAAGCGTATTATCCGTATAGTCCACTGCCTGCCCTTATCCAGGTCGTTCTCGTAACATTTTTAAAGACCAATGTTACTGACGGTGCAATTGTATGGGGTATATGTGCAATCACTCTGTACGCGATGTTTTGGATTTCGTGGTGGTACGCGACAAACATTCTGGGTTTGAAATCAGCGGCCGCCATCCTTGCCGCAATGGCATCCGTAGCTGTTGTTGGAACGACAGCAATTTTTCTGCATACCTCGACCGTTCCATATGCATGGTCGCAGGCCTGTGCCGCCGGCCAGTTACTTAATCTTCTTTCGGCATTTCTGTTACTTCGAGCCGCCCATGATGGAACCCCCAAGGCCATTCTCTGGTCTGGAGTGTTGTGCGGGCTCAGTTTTCTGTGTAAGCAGAATTATCTTCCCGGTTTTCTGGCCGGCTGTATGTTTTTGCTCCGGACTTCGCGCAGGCGCGGGTGGTCGCGTGACCAGAGAGTTCGGTGTATTCTGTCGTTTGTTCTGCCTGTCGCTGTTTGCGTCGGAGTGTTGCTTCTCTATAATTACGAGCGATTCAGGAGCGTGTTCGAGACAGGTTTTCAATACCTGAATGCTTCAGAGGCGCATCCCGAGCCGTACCAGATGCCTCAGTTTCACCGAATTCCCTATAACTTCTATAACCACTTCCTTGCGGGTGTTGAAATCCGCACCTCAGACTTTCCATTCGTGCTTGGAAAGTCGTCCGACTTCGGCGGTATCAATCACAAAGACGGATCGGGTGGCCTCCTGCACAACTTCCACAATATGTCGGTGTTCATCTCAATGCCGATGCTGCTTGTGTTGATTCCGGCATTTTTTTATGTGGTGGCGTTGGTTGTCCAGCGCCGCGCCGGCCCGGCGTGGGGTGCTTGGCTGTATCTTATTACGCTCTGGTGTTGTATTTTCGGCTACTTCCTCACCGAATCGGGCTCGTTCGTGCGGTATGAGTACGATATTCCGTTTTTGCTAGGGCTCTGCGTATTGCAGGTTGTGGTGTTCATCTGGCGAGCGCTCGCGCGAGTGGAATCGTCTGTATTACGACGCTCTCTCCGAACGGGCTTCGCGGGTCTCATGGGGCTTTGTTTCGTGGAACAAGGACTTTTGGGAGCGGATCAAACCGCCGGTCTGATTCTGACGCGAACCGCCAAATTCCTTCGCTGGGAGGCGGCAGAACGGGATTCCGATGCCCGCATGCAGGCACGTGCCGATGCGATTCGCCAAGCGTTATTCAGGAGCGGCCATACGTGAGCCGCGCACAAACAAGCAATCGACATCGTATGGATGAGCTAAACGCACCTTGATGCGTCCCGCTCGAACGAAACAATAAGCCGCGCGGCTTCGAGCAAATCCGGCGCGGTGAAGTCCGGCTGCATGCGCAAGGGTTCGTCATATCCTCGATCAATAAAGATCGTCTTGCAGCCCGCTGCATGGCCGCAGTCGATATCTCGCCATCGGTCGCCTACCATAAAGCTTCGGGAAAGGTCGATATCCAGTGCTTCGGCGGCACGCAGCAGCATGCCCGGGCGCGGCTTCCGAAATTCCGACGAACTGGTGCCCCCTGGATCGTAGCAGACCTCGATGCGGTCAATGGGAAGCCGTTCACACATCGCTCGGTGTATATCTTCGACAATTGCCCGATCGAGTTGACCGCGGCCGACGTCGGGTTGATTGCTTGCCACGATCAGACGGAATCCGGCATCATGCAGCAGCCGGCACGCCTCCGCAACACCGGGCAATATGGAAAAATCTGCTAGCGTTACGGGCGGATATGGCTTGCCGTCGCGTACCACAGCAGCATTGATTACGCCATCGCGGTCGAGGAACACCGCCCGGCGTCGTCGGGCCATTACTTAGTAACTTCTCGGCGGTTCTTAGTTGAAAGCAGATTGTCTAGTTCCTGCAACCCTGCGGGCGAACCGATTTCATAAAATCGGCTTTTCGCTTCGTAGCCGGCCAGTTCTCCGGACGCTGCAAGGTCGGCGATCGCTTCCGACAGATCCAGCACCGTGTTCGCCGGATAATTCGAAAACACCGATGCCCGATACATACTCAGGCCGTAATCGATGTAGTGCATGTCGGACGTCAGCCTTTTCTTATCGTATTTCTTGATCAAACCGTCGGAAAACTCGACATTGCTCGTATCCCATTTGTTAGAGTTGCGGAACACAGTCATCAATCCCCGGCGTCCCGATCGGAAGAACGTATCCGCGACATCCGCGTAATCAATGCTCAAGTACGAATCGCCATATAGAACAAAGAATGCGTCCCCCAGCAGCGGTAGCGCTCGGATAACTGCGCCGCCGGTGCCCAGCAGGCCCGGACCATCCGCAGAATACTGGATCCGGAGTCCGTACCGCGAGCCGTCTCCAAAGCGATCGCAAATCGATTCGCCGAGATAGCCGATGCATACGACAACATCGCGAATGCCTTGCTTACGCAGGTACTCAAGCTGATGTTCGAGAAACGGCCTGCCGCCCACCTCGAGGAGAACTTTCGGGACGCGTTCCGTGACAGGGCGTAATCGTGTCGCTAATCCACCTGCGAGGATCGCGACCGGTAGACCTATATCACGTTTGTCGATACGCACGGGGGCTCAGACCGCTACGACACTCGTTCCTTCGGACGCGAATGAAAACCGCACTTCCGTGAGCCCGCATTGCCGCATAGCGCGCCGGAGCCGCGATTTTTCTTCGGAATAGAAAAACAGGAACCCGCCGCCTCCGGCGCCGATCAACTTGCCGCCCAAGGCGCCGTTCGCCATCGCATGGGCGTACCACTCATCAATACGATCATTCGACATCTTCGAAGATCGCTTCTTTTTGTTTTGCCAGTGGATATCCATGAGTCTGGCAAATTCAACCAGATCGCCGGCTTCGATAGCTTGCCGGCTCCGTTCCGCCAGATCTTTTACAAGGTGCAGATTGTCCATCATAGCCGGGTCCATTGCCCTGCTCTTCTCGTCCTGCTCGCGGAGCACATCCGACGCGGAGCGTGAATAACCGGTAAAGAACAATAGTAAGTTGTCCTCGAGATTGTAACGTGTTTCTTCGGAAAGGTTCAGCGGATACGCCGAGACTTTGCCGTTTTGACAAAACTGAAAGCACGTAATGCCTCCATACGCGGCAGCGTACTGGTCTTGTTTACCTACCGGGTCACGTAATTGGTTGATCTCGATATCGCATGCCTGCTCTGCAAGTTCCGAAGGGTGAATCAAGTTCCGTTTATACGAATGCAGCGCTTTCAACAGCGCGGTTGTGAAGCTGCCCGATGACCCGAGGCCTGTGCCTGATGGAATATCGGCCATGGAAGTAATTTCGAGGTGGGCATTGTCCTCGATCCCAACCGTGCGAAGCGCTTGCCGTATGATCGGGTGCTCGATTTCATCAATTCTTTTTACCCGTTCCAACCGCGAGTACTTGATGATGAACTCCCGTTGAAATGTTTCGTGAACGGTGATGTAGACGTATTTGTTGATAGCCGCGGCGATCAAAAATCCACCGTGCCGTTGATAGTAGGACGGCAGATCGGTTCCACCACCACCCAGCGTAATTCTCAGAGGAGAGCGCGTAATGATCATGACTAACTCAGAGCCTCGGGCACACCGCCGGCCAACGCTCCGGATTTCCGGTAGACCTCCTCGACAACGGCCAGCGTTTCTCGTGCTTCCCGCAACCCGGGCGCTGGCGCGCGGTTTTCGACGATGTCCTCGACGAACTCGGCGGTTTCAAGCGCCCATGAGTCATCGCCCCGCGGATATTCATAAATGATTGTGTCGGGAGGTCCCATTTCGGGTAGCATCTGATAGCAATAGAGGCGCTCCGTCCCGTAGCTCCCCCCCAAGCCTTCGATGTGAAGCTTGCCGGTTTTGCCGTAGATTTCAAAAGAGAATAGATTTTTCCATTCCGTGCAGCTGACGTGTAGCCAGGCGGTGTTACCAGCGGCATTACGCAGATTCAGAAACGCGTTATCGTCGACAGGCATCTGCCAGAAATAGGTGGTCGCATGGCCGTCGATATATTTCCACGGCCCGAGAAACCAGCGGGCGAGGTCGATTAGATGTACGCCCTGATCGATGAGCTCACCGCCCCCCGATAGCGAGGGATCGGCACGCCATTCCCGCTCATACCCGCGCCGTCCGCCATGGCCGTAACGCGCGCGGATAAACATCAATTCCCCGAGCGCGCCCGACTCGAAGATCTGTCGCGCTTTCTGCATCGCCGGATGGTAGCGGTGGTTATACCCGGCCCGTACCAAAACGCGGTTATGGTCAGCGAGAGTTAGAAGCTCATCGATTTCCGCCACCGAAATTCCCACAGGTTTCTCAACCAATACATGTTTCCCGTGGCGAATGCACGCCGCTGCTAAGGGCGCGAGCGCGGCATTCGCGGTTGAGATAATCACCGCGTCCGCATCACTCGTCAGAACGGTAGCGGAAGTTGTTGTCGGGATACATGTGGGCCCGGCGTTCGCCGCGAGGTCGGCAGCCCGATGCCATTCCACGTCGCAAGCTGCGATAACGGACTCGCCCCGCAGCGCCTTCAAACGCTTATTGCCGATAACGCCGCAACCGATGATGGCAAACCGGAGTTGCCGCGAGCTGCGTTCCGGATGCGCGTTCATCAGGCCCATGATTTTCCCCGGTCTTCGGGAACGATTCGCCGCAGTGTGTAGATATCCGTGTGACTCAACTGTTCGCGGCGTTCGTGGAGAGATGGCCAGGCATCCCAAACTGCGCTGATAAGTCTGCCCGTGATGCCGTCTGTGTGCGCAGAGGCGAGATACACGCAAAGTTCCGCAGCTCTTTCCAGCGAATTCCCGCCCGTTTCCTTCTGCTTTAAAGCCTGCGCAAACTGCGCTTCGCCGACACGCTCGGGCCCCGCCTCGAGTGTTTCCGAAAGCATTCTGGTATTGAGCGCGCCGGGGGCAACCGTGTTTACGTGAATCCCTGTTCCGCTCAATTCCGCCGCAACAGTTTCGCTAAATCGCACCACAGCTGCCTTGGAAGCCGCATATGCGCTGAAGAACGGCCTTGGTGATGCCGCTCCGCCGCCGGAAAGATTGATAATCTTTCCGTATCCGTTAGCTCTCATATGCGGAATTAACCGTTGAGTGGTTACGACAACTCCGTAGAGGTTGATTTCACAAGTCCGGCGCCACTCATTGAGATCGATATCTTCTATATTGCCCATCGGACCTAGAACGGCGGCGTTGTTGACGAGGATCTCGATGCGGCCAAATTCGTCCAGGCACCGCGCAGTAAAGCTGTCTACTTCATCGTCCTGAGAAACATCGCAGGCAAGGCTAACGACTCGTTGGGATGCTCCGGCAAAACTCTTCAGATAGTTGCCGGCATCGGCCAAAGTATGTTCATCGCGGCCGCAGATCGCCACGCTAGCGCCATTTTTCAGGAAAGCGGCGGCGATCGAAAGCCCGAGACCCGTACTGCCTCCAGTTACGATCGCGCTTCGGCCTGCGAGCCTCATCAAAGTATAGGAATCAAGGGCTCAGGACGTTGAGATAACACCATGCATCATCCTATAAAAGCTACTCTAACGGTTAAACCTTAAAGCATGCCCCTGCCGCCCGATCTCGAATCTGCAACCGCTTCGGCATGGGCAAAAGCGAACGGCATTCCAGGCTACATAGGCGAGAAGGAATTTCGCGCCTTAGCGATGCTCTTCGCCGGAGCGTCATTGAACGGTGTCGCGGTAGAGATTGGCAGCTTCAAGGGTAAATCTACAGTTGGACTGGCAGCTTTAGCCGTGCATTACGGATCGGGTCCGATTATCAGCATCGACCCGCACGATGCGCCATCCACAACAGATCCAATGCTGGGCGACCAGGCATCGTCATTCGCCGATTTTCAATCGGCGCTGCGCAATGCGGGACTCGAGCGGCAGGTGGAAGTGCATAGACGCCGGTCCGAAGAAGTCGCGGCAGGATGGAGCCGTCCCATCCGCTTTCTTTGGATCGATGGCGATCACACCTACGCCGGCGCAAAACTCGACTTCGATTTGTTCTCGCCGTACTTAGTCGAAGGCGGTATCGTCGCTCTCCACGATACGCTGCATGAATTCGAAGGTCCGATTCGTGTGTTCGTCGAAGAGATATTGCACTCGGACGAGTTTGGACCGGCCGGATTGTTGCACACCATTGGCTGGGCCCAGTACCGGCCTCACGATGGAGCACGGTTTCGTCGTCAGCGCGAACGCCTTGCTCGCCGAGCCGCCAAACTTGTCCCGCTCGTCGCCGGCGGACGCAAACTAAATCGATTGTCAAAAACATGGTGGAAGCTGCTGTGTGCCTTCATCCCGCATCGCGTCTTATCGCCTGCCGAGTGGGAACGAGGTCTCAACGGCAGCGGCTTATGATGATCGCCGCCAGTTTTTACAGCGCACAGCAACTTGTATGAGGATCGGATTCAGGCACACTGAAAGGATGGAGTCGGTCATCGTTCGAGATCCAGCGATCATGTCAGGAGAAGCCACGTTCCGGGGTACACGAGTTCTTATTCGTACGCTTTTCGACTATATCGAGGCTGGTTATCCTCTTGAACGCTTTCTGAAGGGATTTCCTGCAGTTACTCGAGAGATGGCTCTTCAAGCCCTGGAAGAGGCAAAGGAAACATTACTCGCGGGCTCCTAAGTAATGCGCATTCTTCTGGACGAGTGCGTAGACGAATCCCTCAGACATTGCTTTTCACCACATGTTTGTCAAACGTGCCGGTATGCCGGATTCAATGGGCTCACCAATGGTGAGTTGATCGACGCAGCGGAGCAGGCGGGATTCGATGTTTTGATTACGGTCGACCAGAATATGCCTTACCAGCAGCGCATTCAAAACCGCACAGTATCGGTTATCGTGCTTCGGGGCCGCACGACCAGCATCGATGATCTCGTCATTCTCATGCCCGATGTCCTTGCCACCCTCGAAGTGTTGAAACCTGGCACCGTTATGTGCATCGAAATGCGTTCACGATGCCGCGACTAGAATATTGAAGCAACTCCCCCTTCAAAAGATCACCTTCAACGATAACTGTATGTTGAACGGTTCTCCTGCACCGATCCCGGTGACGCCGTTGAAATCTCCCACCGTATCGAAGATGCGCCCGAAACTGCTCGAATTCAGCTTTGTGCCCGGCGGCGAAGTCGCGGCAGCGCCGCCCGAGCCCGGAATCGGTAGATTCGTGCGATTAAACAGGTTGAACATCTCGGCGCGGAGCTGAATGTTCACGCGCTCGGTGATGCGCGTGTTTTTCACCACTGCAAAATCGACGTCCGCGAACGCCGGTCCGAAGAGCGCATTTCGTGCAAGGTCGCCGAAGGTTGCCGGGGCCGGTTGCGCGAACGCAGCCGGGTTCAGATACTGCACATATTTCGTGCCGTCTGGATTAGTCACAATCTTCTCGCTGCCGCCTTTGTACGGATCGTCAATGAGATTCACCCGGTCGCGGCCTTCGAAGGTGCCGCTCACATTCAGTCCCGAGTACGCCGTGAACGGCAGGCCCGTAAAGAACGTCAACACGGAATTCAGTTGCCACCCTTGTACAAGTAACCGCGGGCCGCGGCTGAATTGCGGGAGTGTGTAGACTATGTACCCGGTAAACGTGTGCCGCACATCGAAATCGGAGTTGCCGCGATCGAACGCCAGATTGTAGCTGTTCGTGGGATTGCGGCTGCGAATGGCCGACCCCTCGTCGATCGAATGACCGTACGTGTACGAAAGCTGCGACGTTAAACCATGCCAGGCGTTCGTCCGCAGGCTGGCCTGCAGCGCGTTGTACTCGGAGTTACCGATACTTTCTATCTGGTTGATGGTGGCGTACTGGGGAAACAGCGCATAATAGGGCCGTAAAGTGTTCTGAACGGCACGAGTAGCCGACGCTCCGAGCGGTGACGGTGGAGGCTGATTGATATCGCGAATCATCAGCAATCGCCGGCCCAAACTGCCCACGTAGCCCACCTGAAACACCGTCGAATTGCTGAGCTGGTACTGAAGGTTCAGCCCGAAATTCTGGTTGTAGGCGTTTCTGAAATCCTGGCTGACAGAAAAGACCCCGTACGGCGGAGGCGGTATGCTCGCGCTTCCGAAAATCAGTTGATTCGGAACGATCGTGTAGTTCGACCTGGTCACCGAATACACAGGAGCGATGCTGCCGGGGTTCGCCAGCACACCAGTCGCGCCCCGGTTCGGCGGGTTGTTGTCGCCGAACGCCTTCAGAAGCGGCCGGTCATAAAAGATTCCGTAATTGCCGCGAATCACCCATTTCGCGCCGGGCGAGTAAGCGAACCCGAAGCGCGGCGCAACATTTCCAAATCGCCGGGGATAAATAGGACCGATGCCGTGGCCTTGATATACAATCCCGCCCTTGCTGGGAATGAATGTCGAAATGCGATCCGTGGGATCTAGAAATGGGCCGAAATAATCCCATCGCACACCGAAATTCAGCGTGAGCTTCGGTGTAGCCTTCCAACTGTCTTCCGCGAACCAGTTCACGTCGTTCGCGGTGTAAATGCGCTGTTGGTCGCCAATCGTTATGGACGAAGACTGCACAAACCCGGCAAGATAATCCGCCAGCGATTTGACATTCCCGCTCACAGTCGGATCGTTCGACCATGGACCTTGCGAACCGTCAAACGTGAATGCGCCGCGGCCGTTGCGGTTATAGAAAATGTCGCCGCGCGACCGGCGATATTCGCCCCCAAACCGCAACTGGTGAACACCGGCGGTATAGCTCAACGTCTCGGTCAAATGTCCGGTTGTATCGATGCGGCCCAGCGGTGGCGTTAGCCCGATCTCATCAAAGCTGCCGATCAGGATATCCGGGGCGCCGAGTAAACTTGGATTCGTAACTCCTGTGTTCAGGCCCGCGGCAACGGGATTGAAACTCGTATCGGCATCGTTGAACACTTGCTTAAAATAATTCACGCCCGCAAGCAATTGGTTTACAAGCGTCGGAGTGACGACCGTATTGTAAACAAGCGAGAAGTTATGCATGCGGCTGGGAGCCACCTGATAATATTCCCGGAACCCTTGCATTCCTGGATTCACCGGAGCGGTCTGATTGCCTGTGCCAACAAAGTACCGGAAGGCAATGCTGTTCTTTTCGTTTAAGTTGTAATCGATCTTGCCGATGCCGTTGTCGCTGTGACTTTCGCTATTATCTGAACTGAAGAAATTAGGATTTGTTGCCGGGCCGGTGCGCCCGCGCGCAGGCCAGAACGACAGTACGTTCAGCGACACCGGATTCACCGGAACGCCATAGCGATTCAACACGGCTTGTGCGAGAGTCACCCATCCGACGGACGGCTCCAGCGCTCCGTTCTGATTGCCGACAATGTATTTCTGGCGCTCGTAAGTCAGAAAGTAGAACAATTTGTTCTTTACAATCGGCCCGCCAAGCGAGCCTCCGAACTGGTTGTTCTTGAGTTTGGGTGTGGGCGAACCCGCGGGCGCAAACGGCGTTTTCGCGGCCAGCGCATCGTTACGGTTAAAGTAATACAGCGTTCCATGCAAAGTATTGGTGCCGGACTTGATCACCAGATTGATGGAGCCCGCACCATTACGCCCGGATTCGGCATTGCCGCTGCTTTGCACCGAGAACTGATCGATCGCATCTACGGGCAGAAGAGTGCCCGCCAGCCCCGTAACGCCGCCCTGATTCACCGATACCGAGTTATGCCACAGATCGTTGTTATCTGCGCCATCGATCTGCCAGTTCGTCTGATCGATGCGGCCGCCATTCAGCGATCCCGCTCCGTTCACGCCCGGCGCAAGCTTGATTAACTGTGTAAAATCGCGGCCGTTCAGCGGGACATTCTGTACCGCCCGGTCCGGCATGACGGCATTCAAAGCAGTCGATTCGGTTTCGATTGCAACCGGAGCGCTGACTACTTCTATCGTCGTCGTCTGCCGGGCTACGTCGAGCTTGACAGGTAACGACGACATCGCTCCCACCTCCACCCGAACATTCTCGGCGCGCACGGTCTGAAAGCCGGGATGCGCTACCGTTACCGTGTAGTTGCCGACGGGCAGATCCTCAATCGTGAAGTCGCCGCCCGCGCCGGTCGTCAGCTCGCGCACGAGGCCGGTATCGTTATTCACAGCTCTGACTTGCGCGCCACTAATCGCTCCGCCGCTCGTATCCGTTACCGAACCGGCGATGCCTCCGCGAAAGGTTTGCGCTATACCGGCCGTTCCAACAAAACACAGAAAAGCGGGTATGAAAGCGGACAGAAAACGGATGTTCTTCACTCGCTGGATCATGGTGACCTCCTGTTGCGAGCTGGCAGACAGCACGGGCTAACCACCTCAAAGCTATGCGGTCAAACGTATCACAGTTCCGCGCGTATTGCTTGGTGATGTGGGCGCGACTTTCAGGCCCGGAGCGGCTCGAATTGTCGCGCTTCTGCCAGTTCCGCCCGCGCAACATTCGCACATGCGTTATACCCAAGCGCCACTACAACCAGGAACATCGTCAGTACTTCACTGTCGCCAAGATTGACATCGGCGAAACCTTCTACCAGCAGCGCAAGAATCACCGCAATTCCACCGTGGAGCAGGAACCGCGCCTCATTACGCCCGGGCGGAAGAGCTCGAATCGTGCGTACGAAATCCCACAAAATCTTTCCCATTAGCCAAAGAAAGATGAGTAACACCGGAATGCCCCGTTCGGCGGCATACTCCAGATACAGGTTATGAAGATGCATGTAAGAGCCCGCCGGCAGCGGACGCGGCACATCGGCAGGCAAGTATTCCATAAAGCGCTTCCTGGGCATCTCCGGGCCGAGCCCGAACCAGGGATGAGCTTCGATCATGCGCACCCCTGTGCGCACTAGAATTTCACGAAAACCGTTCGAGTCGTCGCGCCCGGGCTTCACAATCGAGATCGCCCGCTCGCGCAATGTTGGCGGGGCAACCAGCAGTCCGGCAATCACCAGCACCGGTATCGCCGCAGTCACCCAAGGACGCCAGCACCATACCAAGTAAATCGCTCCAATAACAGTCGCGATCCACACGGCGCGCGTCTCCGCGAGAACGATACCGAGGCCCATCGCGATCGCCACTGCCGTCCAGATCCAGATATGCCGCCGCGCGGCGGGAGAAAAGAACAGGAACGCCCCGAGCATCAACAGCACCAGCATCTCTTCAACGGAAAACGTGTACCAGTGGCTCATAAATCCGGTAATCCGCCGAGCCATGTAGGCCGCGTAGAAATCGCCGTGTTGCGCCTGAATGCGATGCAGCTTGATAGCAAACTGGCCGACGCCTAACAGTGCACTCGCGGCGCCAAAGCACGCCCACGTC
>JAFAQG010000480.1 GCA_019246575.1 Acidobacteriaceae bacterium | reverse complement strand
AGACGGGCATGAAGAACCGCAACAGGCGACAAGTATTTTCCTGAAGCTGGTCGGTGGTCACAAACGAGAGGTTCTTTTCAAGGGCGTTGCAGTCTTGGATTGGCGATTTCGCTGATTCAGATGAAGGCCGAAAAGCGGTCGGAAGGGACTCGAAAATGGATGGTAGAGCCGAGCAACTTAGCTATGGCTAAGCTAGCGTTGAATGTTCGCCCGCAAGTCTGGTTGGAATTTCCAGATGGCGGCGTGCAAGGACGCAGCGCCCGCAATCACCTGCCCATCAGGACTCCACGCCATGTTTCGGTAATCGCCGCGGCGATCGACCGGAATTCGTATCGTCCGCCCGGAAGCGAGGTCGATTATTCCGGGTGGAAACCAAGTGGAATCCGCCGAGGCCAGAGGAGCAAGTAGGCGGCCGTCACTGCTAATAGCACCCGAACTGATGGGGTAAGGCGCGAGATGGAGCGCTCCAGTCAGTGGAATCTCCTGTTCCGCGCCTCCGTCCAAAGGCACTCGGATGAGCCGCACCTTTGGCGTTTCGACGATCTGTACAAACAGGTGCCGACCCTGAGGATCAACCGCGGCGGAGTCGCCTGCGCGAAGTTTGTGAAGCTCGCCGCTGGATGGAGAAACAGACCAAATGCCGCCATTGGCGGAACAGTAAAGTACCGTTCCGTCAGGCGACGACGCCAGTGAACTAATTTCGCCCTTTACAAACGGAATCCTGCGGATGATGTGGCCATTCGAGAGGCCAGCCACGGCGATGGCTCGGCGTGCTCCGCGCCCGATCAGGAATCCGATTTTGTCGGGGCCAGCCAAGGTGATCGGGCCATAGGTTTCTTCACTCGTATTCAGCAAAGAGGTGGGAAGTTTTCCGGTCTCCAGAAGCGCCAATCGAGACCGGGCGCCGCTCACCTGCTCGAATACCAGCCGTCCATCGGAAAGCACGAGGCTCCATGGGATGTACGGTTGGACAGCAGCGATTCTCTGGACGTGGCCTCCGCGCGCCGCAAACCGGACCAACTCGACGGGCTCATCGTCCTGGTCAACGTAGACGCTTCCGTCCACTCCAGCGTCCATAGCATCTACCGGAGCGGTCAGAGTGAATAGGAAACGCGCGCGAGTCATCGGATTGCTCCGCACCGACATAACGCGCCACACGTCACCGGAAGCGCATGCGGCCAAAACAGACTTGCCGTCGCGCGCCACAGCCAGAGGACCCAGATTCGAATCGTCCTCTAGACCTGTGGGAAGGCGGCGCACGCGGCCCGACCGCACATCGAGGATATAAAGGTGCTTGCCGGTTGGCGCGCCCGGCTCAACCAGAATTGCGGCGGCAGCAACCTTCCAGTCATTCGGAAACGCTCGAACCGAAGGCCAGAATTCGCCGGACATCGTGAGTGGAAGAGATTGCGATTGGCCCGTCTCCGGCCAAAATCGGAACAACTGATACTTCGCGGCCGCATTCAGCCGAACTACGAGCAGGCTGCCGTCCGGCAGCGGTTCCGGCCACATGGCGTTCGCAAGGATGAGCTTCTCGTCACCGCCTACTATAGGTACGCTAAAAATTCCTTGGGGGACATCGTTAAAGCGGTCGTAATAGATTCGCGTCCCATCAGGCGACCAGCTCAGGCCCACGACGGGACCGAGGCCGCGCTTATGCGTGAGGATCATCCAGTCAAGAGATTCCGGCTTTGCTACAGCGACCTGCATCAGCTCTTTTTCCAGCGTTCGGAAGGCGATGGTATGTCCGTCGCGTGACACCCGGGGGGTGAGGGCTGATTCCGGCTCGCGCAACCGGATTCCCGTCCAGGCCGGCGTGCCCGGCCGCCAAAACAGAGTTCCGATTGCGATCCCACATAGCGCGATGAACACTGCCATCGCGATTTGCAGAGCGAGCGAACGAAACCTCTTTAGCGGGCGAGTAAGCACCTGCGTCTGATTGCCTGCCTGTATCAATGCAAACGAAAGGTCCTTTGCGGATTGGAAACGGTTCGCGGGATCCTTCTCTAAACAGCGCGCTATAATTTGCCGCAAGGTTTGCGGCACGGTAGGCGGCAACTCCGGCGGATCCTGATTCAGGATTGCGGCCATGGTTTCCGCCCTCGTACTGCTGTGGAACGGGCGGTCGCCGCTCAGCAGTTCATGCAGGATGATACCGAAGCTGAAGATGTCTGAGCGATGGTCAGCCGTGTCGCCGCGCACCTGCTCGGGTGACATATATCCTACGGTGCCCATGACGATCCCGGGGTGGGTTCGCACGCTCACGATCTCAGGGCGACCGGAAGTGGCGTGACGTTTCGTGATCATCGCCAGTCCGAAATCAACGATCTTTACGCGACCGTCGCGCGTGAGCAAAATATTTTCCGGCTTGAGATCACGGTGCGCTATATCGACAGCATGGGCGGCGGCGAGGCCTTCGGTGATCTGCACAGCGATCTCGAGCATCTTGCGCAGGGAAAACTTCGCCCCGCGTAGCGATTCTCCGTCGACGAGCTCGGTCACCATGTAGGAAACCCCGTTCTCGTCGCCTACATCGAATACCGCAACAATGTTGGGGTGGTTGAGCGCAGCGACAGCGTGGGCTTCGAAAGCGCTTGCGGCGCGCGGGGTCATTCGCTACATCAGCAGGCAGAACCTTCAGTGCCACGTCCCGACCGAGGCGCGTGTCGCGTGCCCGGTAGATTTCGCCCATGCCGCCGACGCCGATTTGCGTGTCGACTCGATATGGCCCGAGCAGGGCGCCAGGTTGCAGACGCGGGACGGCTCCGGTCTCAAGCAGCGTCGTCGCGCCCTCCCATGCAGGCTTGTCCAGTAGGCTATTCCCTGTGACATCTTGCGCCAGGAGTGATTCGACTTCAATGCGAAGTTCCGCATCGT
>JAFAQG010000460.1 GCA_019246575.1 Acidobacteriaceae bacterium | reverse complement strand
GTGTCCACAACGGGCGTGCTGCAGTTTGTAATTGCACATACCAGCTGGATTGTGCTGGTACGGATTATCAGCAGCTTCGGAAGCGCGGCGCTGGCTGGCTACACCATAGGCATTCGCATTTTCATTTTTGCGATATTGCCGTCGTGGGGCTTGAGCGGCGCAGCGGCGACCATGGTAGGCCAGAACCTCGGCGCGCATAAGCCGGAGCGAGCCGAGCGCGCGGTTTATCTGACCGGGTTGTACAACATGATCTTTCTCGCAGCAGTCGCAGCAGTGTTTATCACTGCTCCGGCAACGTTGGTCCGGCTATTCACCTCGGACGTGACGGTTGTGCCTCATGCCGTGGATTGTTTGCGAATTGTCGCCTACGGGAATGTCGCGTACGCATTCGGCATGGTCATGGTGCAGGCGTTCAACGGCGCGGGCGATACGGTCACGCCGACCGTTATCAATGTGCTCGGATTTTGGCTGTGCGAGGTCCCGCTGGCGTGGACGCTTGCATACCGCGCGAACCTGCAAGTTCGAGGAGTCTTCGCATCCATACCGCTTGCGGAGGCCTTGATTACATTCCTCGGGCTGAGCATGTTTATGCGGGGCCGTTGGAAGAGGCGGCGGATATGAATCGTTAGCTGCCGATATACTGAGGCTGCTTGGCAGCTTGTCGCATAAGCGAGCGAGTTCGCCTATAACCGCTCTAACTTGTGCGACAAGCTCTCTAGCGCAGGAGGCTAATTGAAGCTGAAACCTTTGCTGGGGTGCGCCGTTCTCTGCGGAAGTGTTCTCTATGGCGAAAATGCGAACTGCGACCTGCAGGATTACAAGCCGGTACCGGGCATGGAACTCAAAACGCACGAGCACGGCGTAACCGTGACCTGGCAGGGCGAACGCGGTGAGCAACTCAGGGCTGCGTTCCAAGTACGCGACGGCGCACCCACAGTCGAAGAACTCGCGGCGCGAACTGCCGCAGGCAAATGGCTCGAACTTGGCCGCAATCTCACGCCTGAATATCAAGTGACCACCGGCCGGCGTCGCTTATCGGAGCAGCAGATGGCCCCGCTTCGAAGACTGAAGATTCCGCTGACGCCCGAGCTCATCAGCCAGCAACAGTGGTACGCATTCTGGGATGCGCCGCTCAACATCCCCGGAAATCCGGGCACGAGTGTCGACCTGCCGCGCAGGCCCGAGGAGATTCGCCGCGAGTGGGCGAGCTTTCACGCAACCAGCTGTGCGGTAAAGACCGACGGCGCCCGCATCGAGGTAACGTTTCCGGGCGTCACGCTGGGCATCTTTTCGGGCGAGTTGAGATACACGGCTTACCGCGGCAGTAACTTACTCCGGCAGGAGGTAATCGCCGCAACCAGTGCGCCGAATGTCGCTTACAAGTACGTAGCTGGGCTGAAGGGTTTTCAGATCGGTCCCAACACTCGGATCGTTTGGCGTGACGTCGCTCGTAACTGGCAGCAATACCAGTTTGGAGGCGCGGTGAATCGGGATCCCGTGCCGCTGATTGCACGCAACCGCCTCGGGCTCGTCGAGACCGATGGCGCCGGCACGCTCGGCTTTCTACCCCCTCCGCATAAATTCTTCTTCGCAAGAGAAATTGAGACTAATCTCGGGTTCGTCTATTACCGCAAGGATAGCGAAGGTTCGTTCGCCGTCGGCGTTCGCCAGGCCGAGCATGAGCAGCCTTATCGGCCCTATGGTGTCTCAGATACGGAATGGAACCGGCGCGCCGACGAAGCCCGTCACGACATCAATAACTTCGCGCTATACAACGCCCCGCCGGGGACGAAGCAACACATGCCGGTGTACTTCTATCTCAGTGCGGCTGACCCCGACCGAACGCAGCGCAATATACTCGCTTACACGCATGATGACCGTTACAAAGCACTGCCCGGATACAAGGTGCTGGTCAGCCACTTCCATATGCACTTCAACGAGCAACTGGCCGACGCCGGAACCGTCGATCTGCAACCATCCTGGTATTCCGTGTTTCGCGGGCTCGGTATCAACATAGTCATCCTGGCGGACTTCCACTCCGACTCTCATCCCAACGACCCCGGACCGCTACGCTTTAAGGAACAGAAGATTTACTTCGAAGGCTGCGGTCGCTTCTCGGATCGAGATTTCTTGCTCATTCCCGGCGAAGAGCCGGATGCGAACCTCGGCGGACATTACATGTTTGTGTTCCCGCGACCGCTGTATTGGTCGCACGTTCGCGAGCGACGCCAAACGTTCGCGCAGAATGATCCTACATACGGGCCGGTCTTTCATTCCGATTCCGCGAAAGACGAATTGGAGCTGCTGCGCCGCGAAGACGGGTATATGTGGCAGACACATCCGCGCACGAAGGGCTCGGCGGGATATCCCGATGCAGTCCGGAATTCGGAGCACTTCAACAGCGACCGGTTCATCGGCGGGTCGTACCAGTCGCTGCCCGTCGATCAATCGGAAAAAAGATTGTGCGAGGCGAGATGTTTGGGATTACTCGACGATATGAATAACTGGGCTGACGCGAAATATATGTTAGCGGAAGGGGATACTTACATGAAGTATCCGGACGACGAAACATATCCCCAGTTACTGGTGAATTACGTGAAATTGGATCGCGTTCCTGCCTTCGGCGAAAGTTGGACGCCGGTATTAAAGACCATCCGCGCCGGCGATTACTTCGTGTCGAGCGGGGAAGTTCTGTTCCGAAGTCGGAGCGTTCAGGGATCAGGCGCAAAGCGAACATACATCGCGGACGTGGAGTGGACCTTCCCTCTCGAATTTGCAGAACTGGTTTGGGGCGATGGAACGAGGACAGATCGGAAATTGATACCCGCCAACGATCTTGCACCCTTCGGGGAAAAGCGCTTCGAGATACCCTTCGACACCACCGGGAAGAAGTGGATTCGCTTCGCAGTTTGGGACTCGGCGGGCAATGGCGCATTCACCCAGCCTGTGCACCTGAAGTAAAAAGCCCGCACAAAATTTTGTACTATTACTGCTATCCCTATCCAGGGAGCGCGAATTCACTGCACGCTGAAATAGAATTTCCGATAATTGTTATCAGGGGCGAGTGTGGCCGACGAGGCCAACACGGCAATGCAGAAAACGGTTCTGGCGGCATTACCTCGCGAAAGTGTCGTCTACTCAAATTCATTTGCAACAGTAATGACTAACTGCATTCTTATTAGCGATGCTAATAACAAATCGCAGAGCATTATCTCACTTTCGCGAATAACAGACGTAAAAAGAATTAAAACCAGCTATCCGGGATTGTTGGTGATTTCGTCCGGGCTGTTTTTGGTCGCGGCGGCGGCGTATTGCTCGAAAGACACCAGCGGCGCAGACCTCGTGTTCGGCAGCCTTGGCGTCATCGTTTTGTTGGCCTTCGCGGCCACTCGGAAGGCGTGCGTTGCCTTGAAGATCGGTTCGGAAACGCGGCACAGTTTAAACGGAAGTGTGTCGGAAGCAGCAGAAGTCATCCAGGCCCTGAAGTCTGCCCAACAACTCTCGCAAGAGCCGGCCGAAGTGGAAGTTGCCGAAAGGCTCGCGTCGTAGCCGGTCAACGCGAGCTGTTGTGTATCGTGCGAAAGTTCTAGTTCGGTGTGGTCGGACTCGTGGAATCCGATGGATCAGCATCGGGACGCCGCTTCAGCTTCGGACGATCTTCATCATCGCCCTTAGTCTTCTTCGAAGGATCGGTTTCGTCCTCAATAGGATGGGTCGAATTCGGGTTCTTCCTGAGCGTCGGTTTATTCGGATCCTCGCTGGCCTTATCGGGACGGCGCTGATTTTCGAGCATCGCTAGCCGAGCTTTTACGCCGTCGAACTCAGACGTAGTGACGACGTACTCGGGTTTGGCCTTCAAGACATCCGCGATCTCTTTCTGGGCTTTGCCAATGCGGTCATCCGTCGGCGGGTGCGTCGAGAAGATCTTCGCCACGCTCCCGGGCTTCCGTTTTTCAAGTGTCTGAATCTTTTCGAAGAAATCCACGAAGGCCGTCGGGTCGTAACCGGTCTTATACATGTACTGCACGCCAAGGTAGTCGGCTTCCGCTTCGAAGTTGCGCGAGAACTTCAGGAAGCCCATAGGGACGAGCAGCCCGGACGATTCGTAAATCGCATAGGGAACCGCGCCGCCCATGAAGATGAGCGGAATGGTCGCCAACTGGGCGATTTCGCCGCGTGTTGCTTGTCGCGTCCCATGGCGGGCCGCCACATGCGCGATCTCATGCGCCATAACTCCCGCGAGCTCCGCTTCCGTGTCGGCCTTCAAAATCAGACCCGAATCGACGAAAAAGAAGCCCCCCGGCAGAGCGAAGGCGTTAATCGTCGGATCCTCGACGACTTTGATCGTGAACGGCACTTTCGCATCCGAATTCCGAACCAGGTTCTGTCCAACACGGTTCACGTACTCGGAAACCACTGGATCATTGATGATCTTCGACTGCCGCTCTACCTGTTGCGCGAGCTGCTTGCCGAGCGCGATCTCCTTTTCCAACGAAAAGAAATTGACCTTACCACTGACATTCCGGTCACCGATGGAATCGGGATCCTTCTCTTTGTTGTCCTTCGAGAAGCCCGCAAACGGAGCCGCGAGCAGGAGCGCAAGGCCAAAACTAAGGGGAAAACGAACCGGGACTAGTCGCCGCATATAGATCCTTTACGACTGGGCAATCGGACACAGTGAACCGCGCAGCCACATATCGGACTGCCTCTAGTATAGGCCAAAACAAGCATCGGAAACTGCGGGGTGCACCACCGCCAGGAGATTCACGATTCTTAACGTATTCTCGGAGCGATGGGTTTCGAAGAAGTTGAGAAAAGGGCGGAGCCGCCGGAACAACTGTGGGCGCGCTACCGGGATGAGTTTCCGGTCACCCGGGAAGTGATTTACCTGAACCATGCCGCCGTGGCGCCGCTTTGCCGCCGCGCTTCGCAAGCCATGCAGAACCTGATCGAGGACGCGAGCCGGTTCGGGTCGCTTCATTATTCTTGTTGGTTAGATGCTTATGCCGGGCTCAGAGATGCTGCCGCGAAGCTGATCAATGCCTCCCCGGACGAGGTTGCAATCGTTAAGAATACGTCCGAGGGCATCGCGACTGTCGCGGAGGGGTTCGACTGGAAGCCCGGAGACCGCGTCGTCGGTTTTCGTGAGGAGTTCCCGGCCAACTACAATCCGTGGGCGCGGCTCGAGCGCCGGGGAGTAAAACTGACCTGGCTGTCTATCTACGATCCCATCGAAAAGGTGGCTGGCGCCATTCAGACAGCCCGGCTGCTCGCGATCAGCTACGTGAACTACCTGAGCGGTTACCGTGCCGATTTAACACAGATCGGCGAATTGTGCCGGCAGCACGGATGTTTCTTTTTTGTCGATGCCATCCAGGGCTTGGGCGCGTTTCCAGTGGATGTCGATGCCTTCCATATAGATGCATTGGCCGCCGACGGTCACAAGTGGTTGCTTGCACCGGAGGGTGGCGGCATCCTGTATGTCCGGAGGAAGTGGCTGGACGCCATTGAGCCGGTAGAATTTGGCTGGACCAATCCGGCGAAGTATGCCGAGTATTCGCGTGACTTGACGCTGCGGCGGGACGCAGGGCGGTACGAATGCGGCACATTGAACACTGTCGGCTGCTTCGGCCTGAAAGCTTCGATCGAGTTTCTGCTCGAAATCGGAATTGAGAAGATTGCAGCGGCGGTGGACGCCCTGGCGAGCCGAATCGAAGCGGGCGTACGGGCGAAGGGCTACGAAACCGCAATTCCAAGGACGTCCCGGACCGGCTCAGGTATCGTGAGTTTTCGTCATCACGGAATCGATTCCCGAGTTATCGTCAGCCAGCTGAACCGAAACCGGGTACTCGCGGCCGCACGGCAAGGCTGGGTGCGCCTCGCCCCGCATTTCTATATCAGCCCGGACGAGATCGACCGGGTGTTGGAAATGCTTCCAAACGTGTAGGCCCTCACTTGTCTCGTTGGGTTCATCAGCCAGCTCCGGCCGCTCACCGGAGCGGCGGCCGTCGCAAGGAGAGCGATACCGCGCGCAGACCTAAGATTGTCGCTTTTGAGCCCAGTTGTGTGACGATGTTGCGCCCCGTTCCCGCGTTTCCTCTTTTGTTCCTCCCTCCTTTCAACAATTTAGCCCTGGGCGCCTGACAGCCTGCGCGCTCTCGCCACGGAAACTCGAATCGGCTCCTGTACGCTCACTCAAGTGCACCCGAGCCGCGAGATCGTTGAAATCCGAATAACATTCTTCGAATTTGGGTTCGTTTCGCAAAAACGAACCCCACGCCGAGAGAGATCGCGTGTTCAGAGTATGGGCCGGGAGCCCCGGCGACACGGGTAATTGGCTTCGTTTCGCAAAAC
>JAFAQG010000458.1 GCA_019246575.1 Acidobacteriaceae bacterium | reverse complement strand
TGGCGTCCGCTGTCTCTCTCCACGGTTGTGCGTCGTGGGATAGTTGCTCCGTTGCATCTCTTCTGCGATCCCGCGTTCAGCGCCTCGCGGTGTATCTGTCCTACCATCGGTTTTTGCAGACGCGAACCGAAAGTCATCCAAGACGCTCATCCATCGCATGGCCAATGACGCATTAATCCGGGTCGTCATGCAATACGTAGCATTAACGCGCCGAATATCATGGCTGGATGCATAGTTCATGTATGGGCAGCCCCTCGAGCACACCCACTTGGCCCAGCACGTCTTGCAATCGTACCCGGTGTCCGGTTTCACGGTCTCATCAATCCTCAAATCGGCATATTCATGCTGCTTCTTCGTAAACCCGGTCATGACATTGCCGATAACAAGGGCCGCTCGTTCAACGGGGTTCGACGCATAGCGGCCGGCAAAGTCATGACATGGGTAAATATCGCCGTGGATCGTGATCCCAACGATGTGTTTACCAGCCTGGCAGAGGTGAGAAGGTTCGCGTTTGGTTACCAGTTTTCGCATCACCTGGTCAATCGTGTTGACCGAGATATCGCGCTGAGCATGCCAAAACCCGATCACTTGATCCATCTGGGATTCGTATTCACGGAAAGTATCCTGTGTCCACGTACCACAATCCGCGTCGGGTATGATCGAAAAACTTCGAAACCCTAATCCATAGAGCTCGCGGATAGACTCCGAAAGGTAATTCAGATTATGGACCGTAAGAGTCATCCTGCAATTAGGCTGCGCCCCGCCGAAATATTTCAAGGTAATTCTCGATTTGGACCATCTCGAACGCACCCGCAGCGCGTAGGCCTCTTTGAGTTCCGCCCATGATCTGCCGGTGAACGTCGTTGCCTTGCTTGCCGCCATCCAAGCTAAGCTGTACGCCGATTTGGTGCCGCTTCAGCATCTCGCAATTCCGAGTGTTAAGCAACGTCCCGTTCGTCGTAATGCCAAGTCGAAGTGTGATCCCCGTTTTCCGCGACCATGTGCGGAACGTACCGGCCAGATAGTCAACAGTATTGGCGCGAATCAGTGGCTCGCCTCCGAAGAAATGAATATAGGCGTCTTTGTTCTCCGAAGCATCGGCCATGACGAAATCCGCGATTGTTACAGCCATCCTGTCGGATAAGTGGTTATGGTTCTGCTTGTCTGTTACGAAGCAGTAGCTGCAGCGCAGATTGCACGCCTCTGTTACATATATGTAATAGCCGCGGTGGGCAGATTTCAGCGGCGTCGCTGTAGGTTCTGTTTGAACCCCCGTCAGAGATTGTGGCGAGATCTGAATCAACGTTTCCATAGTTTGTGTTTAATGACTCTGTAGATGCTGTTCTGTGGTTGCAAGCCAGCGCTGTGCAACAGGATCGTTGGAAGCGGCCTTACGCAGCCAGTACGCGGCAGCCGCATAGTCCTGTTCAACTCCGATTCCCTCGGCATAACAAATGCCGAGCGCCGTCTCTGCCGGCCGGAACCGGAGTTGAGCGGAGCGCTTGAACAGCCGGAATGCTGACGTGGGGTTGCGATTCAAGCCAAATTCCCCGTCCCGGTAAATAAGTCCCAGGCGGTAAGCTGCCCTCGGATTCCAGCGCGCTACAGCAGCATTCAGTAACTGGATTGCCGCACTCGTATCCCGGGGGCCGCCCAGCCCGTTGAGGTACATCGTCGCAAGCAGCACCATGCTATCTGTTTCGCCGGAAGTTGTCGCGTCCTGACAAAGACTCCGCGCTCCTTGGTAGTCCTTCGCCTTGGCCTGTATTTCGGCCAGGTAGGTCTTCGCGAGCGCAAAACTAGGCGCGGCCTGCATGTATAACGCTCTGGCAGATTCAATGTTCGGTGATTGTCCAGCAAGCCCCAATTGATATACTCTGCCCAGCAACGTCTCGGCAACAGGATTGTTCGACTGTGTACCGTCCTGCAGTAGCCGAAGCCCGGAAACTTGTAAGTTAGGATCGTTCGGATATGTGCTGATGTAGCTATAGCCCAGCCATGCCGATGCTTCAGGCGAGTGATCGACCGCCCGGACGAAATACGATGCCGCCTTCTCAGGGCTGATCCTGCCGGCTTCACCGGTCAAATACCGATATCCAGCCCGGATGGTGGCCCACGTGTCGCCGGCTTCCGCCGCCTTGACATCTTCCTCCGCGGAAGTCTTTGCAAAAAGCGCATCGGCATTCTGGGCATCGCAGCGAAATGAACACAAGCCCAATACAAGGCAACAGGCCAGAATTGCATTTATTGCGCAGTTTTTGCTCATCTTCATCTCATCACGGAACGAGCAAACTAGGGCGACTCTTCTTGCACAGCGCCGCACACATGTCCACGCCTGCCCAGTTCTCTATACTGAACTCTCGAACGTAAAAGCCATCTAGTAAGCCGTGTCCAACAGAACGTATGTGTACCATCTCGAGTTACACTCGACCATATTCAATATCGACTATTTCTGATTCAATGCGTCTGTGTATGGCCGATAACACAGAAATGTGGTCACTTAATTTGGCAAAGGACAAATTTGGCAAAGGACACTTGACACCCCGTACTAACGTGCTATAGTTGCCGAATTCCCTTGCAGGCATTGAACTCTCTTCAAGCAGTCCTTAGTGAATCTGTTCTTTCAGCCGAATCCAGCACCCCAGAAATTCTGCGTTTGACAACTCTGATAACTGAACCGAGCGACTATAAGATACCGGACTCCCTGAGCGCAAATTCCGCTTGGCGAACGGCGGCACTGAAATGGCTTTCCATTCCGTTCGAAGCCAAGCGCGCCGGTGTTACTGGTTACCTCAGTCATTTAAAACACAACACGATTGCCATCCACACGTTCTGCCTTACGCAGGCCGCAGCCGGCGACGCGTTAGCGCGAGCGTGCTTTTGCAATCTCAAGATTCTGCTCGCAGGCATTCGCCTAACGCGAGAAGAAGGCCCATGCAGGTCGCGTCTCTCGCTGCTGATCAAGAACGCTCTTAATACCGCCGAGCAATGCCACGGAAACGTGACCTTGTCCCTCAAAGTCCTCTGCCGGCAGTCCCTTTACGTGTCGGAAACTATTTCGCCGATCAGTTCAAAGCAATAACAGGTGTGCTTTTCCGCGATTATCTTCGGGCCCTGCGCATGGCGCACGCAACCCAAGTCCTGCTCACCACAACA
Source organism: Acidobacteriaceae bacterium (assembly GCA_019246575.1). The sequence goes on along the minus strand of JAFAQG010000458.1, from coordinate 8,816 downwards.
ACCCCGATTACGAAACTATCTTTCGCGCTCGGGCACACTCAGCCCAGCAATTTTGTTCGCGAGTTCCGGTCCGAGATCGGCATTCCGCCGGAAGTCTTTCGATCCCGATATAAGTGCGCTCCGGAGTTAGCGGAAAATTGAGAATGGCCCACCGGCAATACGCCTGCTGCCCGCCTGCCCGAAAAGTACTTATTACGGGCGGTGCTGGCTTTATCGGCAGCCATTTAGCCGATAAACTGTTAGCCCAGAACTGGTCTGTCACGGCATTGGATAACTTCGATCTCTTTTATCCGAAAGAGATCAAGCGGCAAAATATCCGGCATCGCATAGGTCATCCCAATTATCGTTTTATCGGAGGCGATATTAGAGAGACTGCTTTATTAAATGCGCTCGGAACGGAACGCTGGGATGCCGTCGTTCACCTCGCGGCGCGCGCCGGCGTCAGACCTTCCATTGCAGATCCGCGCGGCTATTACGACGTAAACGTGCGCGGTACCCGGAATGTGCTTGAGATGGCGCGTTCGGCAGGCGTAAAACAGTTTGTCTTCGCTTCTTCGAGTAGTGTTTACGGCGTGAATCCAAACGCACCCTGGACCGAAGCGGATACCGGGTTGCTGCCCATCAGCCCCTATGCGAGCACAAAGCTGGCCGGCGAATTTCTCGGGCATGTCTACAGCGAACGATATGGGATTCGGTTCCTCGCGCTGCGCTTTTTCACAGTTTACGGGACCCGGCAGCGGCCGGATCTCGCCATATACAAGTTCGCGCGAGCGCTTCTCGCCGGCCGCCCGATTCCCTTGTTCGGCGGCGGCAGCACTCGCCGGGACTACACCCACATTTCGGACATTGTGAACGGAATCGCAGCCGCCCTCGACTATGATGCCGGCCCGTTCGAAATCTTCAATCTTGGCAGCGGCCGCCCGGTCGAGCTACGCGAGCTCATTCGGAAACTCGAGGCAATTACCGGACGACAGGCGCAAATCGAGCACCTTCCCGAGCAGCCCGGCGATGTGCCGCAGACCTGGGCCGACATCCGTAAGGCCGCAGACCTCCTCAAATATGCTCCCCAAATTGGCCTCAACCAAGGCTTGGCCGATTTCGTGAGTTGGGTGAGGGAAGTTCCGCCCTGCGCCAATTCTTTCCCCCGCGAAACCAGACATTTACAGTCCCACTGCCCCCCGGCCCGCACGCTCCTTCGCGCATCCTATATATAGCCGGTAGCATAGCACCCGCACCCAGCCGAAATGCTCTGGCGCTTCGTTTTTCAAATATGCCCGTTTGAAACGGGAGTTCGTTTCGCAAAATCGCCGCATGTCATTGAAAACACGCCCTGGACAACGATTGGGTTCGTTGTTTCGCAAATCAGAAGCTATTGCGCGTCACATACACCGGGCAATGATCCGGGGACGGGATCTGCTCGAGGAACTGCGCCTCATCCAACAGCCGCCGAAACTCGGGAACCAGGTACACCAGGTAGATCGGGCTGCGATCTTGCTCCTGCCGCTTCTCGACGTTTCGCAGCACGGCCTCCATGATATTTGCCTCGAACGGGTTCCCCAAGTAGATGACACACGACCCCGGCGGAACCTTGTATGTGCCGGCATCGCAGGCAACCACCGATACGCTCGGAAACCGGCGCGTATTTTCCACCGCAATCCGGCACAGCGGTTCGGAGATTTCCACGCCGATAATCTGCCGAAACTTGAAGCGCGCCGCGACCACCAGCACTCGTCCTTTCCCGGATCCGAGATCGATAAACGTAAATGCGCCGTGATCGATCGGCAGACTACGAATTGCCGACACGATCTTGCGTTCGGGCGAAGCCTGATACGGATGCGCAGAGTTGCCCGTGCCTAAATCTTCCGCAGGAATGTACCCCGAAGTGTCGACGCCGTTCAGAAGATCGAACTTTGCATCGGCGAACGTCCGGTACAGCAGCACGGCCCCTTCCCTGAGGCGGCGAAGCGCGGTCCTGCGCTCCTCGATGGGCATCGGCATGGGCGTATGGTACGAAATCTCCCGCCCCGGAGCAATGGGCTACAACCAGTAAAAAGTACCCAAATACTGTAGTTTTTGCTTGTGTTGAGCCTATTTCTGCGGTATAGTCGGCATATAACCGTGGGAATTACAGCCCTATTGGGCAGCAAAATCACAGATTTGTCGTCCGGGCGTGCAGACCGCGCCTCTCATCGTCGCTCGGCATTGAACCAATCGTCTGAGATTTTGGTTGCCGACGACAATCCCGCCGACATCGAAATGCTGCGGCAGGCCTTCATGGAAGCAGGGTTGCCCTCACGGTTGCACACGGTGGAAACGGGTGCGGATGTCATTCCGGATCTCAAACGGCGGGACGAAAAATCGTTGCCGGCACTCGTTGTCTTGGATCTGAATCTGCCGAAAGAAAGCGGACTGACGGTATTGCGCAGGTTGCAAGAGCATCCGACGTTGCGCCACATTCCGGCCGTGCTTCTTTCCGGGCTGTTTTCCGGACACGACAAAGCTGCTGCTGAGTCTAAAGGCGCGCTGTGTCTCGAAAAACCATTCACGTTTGAAGAGTGGATTGCGCTCGCGCATCGACTCGAAGCGTTTTGCCACGACGCCGCGCCACGCCTCCGCTCCGCCGCCTGACTCGCGTCGGCTCTCCTTTCCCGTCCAGTTACTCAGTTGTAAGCGGTCCTGGTAGTCACGAACGCGCCTCGAGTTGCAGTAAACCGGAACTGCGCATGCAACGACACACGCATACGCGGGCTCGACGAAACAAAATACGCCCGTCCCGCTGCTTACGACCGATTCGATTCGACAACTGACGGAAATATGGGAAATCATTCCAAGATGTATGAACTGCTCGCGAGCTTGTACCGAGCCGGAGTTAATCAACTCCCGGACAAGCTGGCCATTCAGATACAGCATTTCCGCTGTCATCACCGCTGGCCCAACGTCGACAGGCCACAAACGTTCAACGAGAAGATTCAGCATCGCAAGCTGTACGATCGCGACCCCCGCCTTCCCAGACTTGCCGACAAAGTCCTCGTTAAGCATTATGTTGCGCAGACACTCGGCCCGAAATGGGTGAATCCGAACATTTGGTCCGGTCGCGAATTGCCACCGCGTTCACGCCGTAATTGGCCGGCTCCGTATGTTCTGAAAGCTAACCACGGATGCGAATGGAACTACTTTGTTTTTAGCAAGGCGGACGAGAATTGGGACTACATCGAGGACCTCACCGGTAAATGGCTGGCCTCGCGATACGACAAGAAACACCGCGAATGGCTCTATACCGCGATCGAGCCTCAACTGCTGGTCGAGCCTTTTCTCGGCGTCTCGCGGACGGAGTTACCGGTCGATTACAAGATTTTCGTGTTCAACGGCAAAGCCCATTACATTCAGATCAACGTCGATAGGGCAACCAATCACAGGCTCAGCTTTTACGATCGCAACTGGGTGAAACAGCCGTTCAGCTACAACTATCCCATGGATCCGAAGTACGTGCCCCCTCCTCGAACTCTCGACAAGATGCTCTGGGGCGCCGAGCGGCTATGCGCAGACATCTCGTTTGCGCGAGTCGATTTTTATGAGGTCGACGCCCATCCCATCTTCGGAGAAATGACGTTTTATCCCTCTGCGGGACTCGGCCGCTTTCGACCTTATTCCTACGACAAGTTCTTCGGTTCGCTCTGGTCACAAGCAACCGAAGAAAACGCACGTGAACGCCTGCCGCGCGCAGCCTAGATTTCCGCTCTGAATCTCACGCCGGCTCTGAGATAACGTTTACGTATGCGTAAGCGGATCGTCGAGCCAAAAAGCGAACCCGAGACCAGTATTCATTGGCCCTGGTTGAACCTCGAGGAGATCGCCGATGTCGAAGTCACATCGGAGGACTCCGCCCATCCGGTTGAAAACGTATTCTTGCCCAATGGCGCAGGCGGCTGGAAAGCATCGACGACAGGTCCGCAGATTATCCGGCTACGATTTGTCGCACCGGAGACCGTGACACGCATTCACTTGCAGTTCTCGGAAAAAGCATCGGAGCGGATGCAAGAGTTTGTGCTGCACTACGCGGATGAGAGCAATCCGGGCTTGCGCGAGATCGTGCGGCAGCAGTGGACGTTTAGCCCACAAGGATCAACAATCGAGGTAGAAGATTACCAGGTGAATTTGCAGAATGTCACAATGCTGCAATTGACGATCGATCCCGACCGTGGCCGGAATACATCGCTCGCAACACTCGACCGCTTCTGGCTCGCCTAACAGTTCAGGCGGCCTTCTCTAATTCCATGTTGTTGGAGCGCGCCGTGCGGACGGATTTTGCAATCCCGAAAACTTGGAGCAACCGGATCAGCAACCAGGAAGGATCGAACTCGTACCACGCCAAACCGTGGCGTGCGGACGCCGGATGTGCATGGTGATTGTTGTGCCAGCCCTCGCCGAACGTCAGCAGCGCGACCCACCAGTTATTGCGGGAATCGTCGCGGGTCGCAAACCGGCGGCGGCCCCACAGATGGGTCGCCGAGTTCACGAGCCAGGTAGCATGTAGACCGACCACAACGCGCAGGCAAACGCCCCACAGCATCAGTGGCAATCCGCCGATCGCGACGAGCACCGCCGCCAACACCACAATGGGCAGCCAGTGATAGTTATTCAGCCAGACGTAGAAGCGCTTTTTCGCGAGGTCGGGCGCATACTTCGACATCAAGCGCGTGTTGTTGTGCTTCGCTTCCCCGAAAAGAATCCAGCCCACATGCGCCCACCAGGCACCGTCTCGCGGTGAATGCGGGTCGCCCTCTTTATCCGAGAGCTGATGGTGAACACGATGCGTTGCCACCCAGAAGATCGGGCCCCCTTCGAGCGTCGATGCGCCACAGACGGCCAAGAAGTATTCGAGCGGCAACGGAATTTTGAACGACCGATGCGTATGCAACCGGTGATAACCAACACTGATTCCCAGCTGTATGGTTAACCAGTAAAGAAACAGGGCAACCGCGAGGTTTACCCAGCTAAAACAAAACAACGCTGCAACGGCGCCGGCGTGGAGTAGAACCAAAACGGTCGTTGTGGTTCTGTTCAGTTTTTCATTGGGATGGATGCTTCCAGCTTCTCGATTCACCAGGTCCTCTCGATTCGCGTGCTTGCGCCAGAGCGGCGCAGTTGCAATGCGCTATTACACGGCGCGTTGCCGGTTTTCAATTACTTGGTGAGGTTTACCAGCGCGCACCGCGGCCGCGTTGATTCCCACCGCGTCCGCCCGAGCCGCCGCGATTGCCGAAACCCGTTCCGCCTTGGGCCTTGGGACGAGCTTCGTTCACGTTCAGCGTGCGGCCATTCAACTGCGTGCCGTTCAACTGGGAGATAGCGGTTTCCGCATCGCGGCGCTCTGTCATTTCGACGAATGCGAAGCCACGCGATTGCCCGCTGTCGCGGTCCGTGATGATGTTGACGCGCTCGACGCTGCCGAATTGCGAGAACGCAGCGACAAGATCGTCCTGGGTCGTCTGGAAACTGAGGTTTCCGACAAAAATGTTAGTCATGGAATTCTCTGTCCGTAAGGAAATTGTCTCTGTCGGACTGCGCTAGAACCAAACCGGAAAAATAGGAAAGGAGGAAGGAAGCCAGAAGGTACCCAAAGATGAGGACGCTGCAAAGACCCTTATAGTATATCAAGTTACATACCTCGCCGGAAGACCGGACAATTCTGAGGCTCGGTCGCGCGGGACCACAGAAAAAAGCAGCGGCATGAACCGATATTACAGATGTGACCCCGCAGTTTTCTCGTCTGGCCACTGGTGCGCTTCTGTGGTGCGGCCTCATGGCCGCGGGTGTCCCCCAAACCGTCGCGTCCGCTCCGCCGCCGCAGGATCTGGGATCCGTAGCTGTGAACGGAACAGCAGGAAGTGCAACTCTGCAGTACCAGTTCAACGGGCTGTCGTCTTCGCCAACGTTCCAGCTGCGGTACAGCGCAGATTTCAGTCTCGGCCAGCCTGCCTGTTCGGGAACGACGCCGATGACGTGCAGCGTGCCCGTGAGCTTCTCGCCCAAGTTCCCCGGCCTGCGTCAGGATGCGGTTCGAGTGCTCGATGGCAATGCAATCTGCTGGTCACGACATTCGTGCACGGACTCGGCTTGGCTCCCGAAGTGTTGATTTCGCCAGGAGTCATCGCGACTTTCGCCGGTACAGGAGCATGGGGCAATTCAGGCGATAACGGGCCGGCGGCGAGTGGTATGCTCGGCAACCCGGAGGGAGTCGCAATCGATGCTGCAGGGAATCTCTACATTGCCGATTCGCTCGACGACGTGGTTCGACAAGTCAACACGACAACCGGGGTCATCACGACTGTTGCCGGAAACGGCCAGGCTGGTTACAGCGGCGACAACGGCCCCGCGACCAGCGCAACACTGAATGCCCCCACGGCGGTGGCCGTCGACGCGGCAGGGAATCTCTACATCGCAGATAACAACAATAACTGCGTACGCAGGGTGGACGCGTTCTCGGGAAAGATCGCGACCGTTGCGGGGGTCTGTACCGCAACTCCCGCCAGCACTTTGGGAGACGGCGGCCCGGCAAGCAGCGCGAGCCTCGACGGGCCGAGCGACGTAGCTGTCGATGCGGCCGGTAATCTCTACATCGCGGACATGCACCATCACCGGGTGCGGAAAGTCGACAGTTCGGGCACGATCACGACAATTGCGGGAGGCGGCACCCCCGGTCCGGGTTCGGACGGGATAGGAAACGGCGGTCCGGCGGTGAATGCCGTGTTGGGTTATCCTTCCGGCCTGGCGCTCGATGCGGCGGGCAATCTCTACATCGCGGATAGCTCGTTACAACTGGTCCGCGTCATCAAATCGGGCATTATTTCCGTCGTTGCGGGTAACGGCAGCGCTGCTTACAGCGGAGATGGGGGGACGGCGACGAATGCGTCGTTGTACGGGCCGGCGGGAATCCGCGTGGATGCGGCGGGCGATCTCTTCATCGCAGATACCGGGAACAGCGTCGTGCGCGAGGTGAACGCTGCAGGCATAATCACGACCATCGCGGGTAATGCTGCACAATTCGGGTACTTCGGCGACGGCGGGTCCGCAGCCCGGTCGGTCCTGAATGCGCCAACGGGTGTTGCAGTCAACGCCTCCGGGAACGTCTACATTGCCGATTCCGGAAACCGGGTCGTGCGGTCGGTTGGCGCAACTGCGGCGCCCCTGAGCTTTGCCGGGACGACGGTCGGGACCGTCAGTTCGGCACAAATTGTGACGCTGCAGAATGTCGGGAATCAGCCGCTGGCCATAAGCAATGTTGCAGTGAGTGGGAACTTCGTGCAGCAGAGCTCGGGTGCAACGGATTGCGTCGTGTCGTTGAACGTTGCGCCGGGCGCGTCCTGCTCAATTGCGGTCGCCTTCGCACCACAGACGAATGGATCGTTAACTGGAACGGTTACGCTTGGTGCGAGTTCGGGGAACGTGTCAGTCGCATTGACCGGCACCGGAAGCGGATCGGCGGCATCGCTGCCTGCGGTAAGTGCAACGGCATTGACGTTCAGCAATCAGGTGGTGGGTATCCCGAGCGGAGTGCAAACTCTGACGCTTTCGAACCCCGGTCCAGCAGCTATTTCAATCGCAGGAATTTCGTTGTCGGGATCGGCCGATTTTGCGATCGGCAGTACGACGTGTGGCAGCACGCTGGCAGCAAACAGCAGCTGCACCGTGTCGATTGTGTTCACGCCGTCGGCTCCGGGTACAGAAACTGCGACCCTGGGTTTCAATGAATTCGTGAGCGGCGCGACCGGAACGGTATTCGAACAAAGTGTGTTGCTGAGCGGAACAACGCCTCCTCTAGAATTCGTTCCTATTACGCCCTGCCGTATTGCGGACACGCGGAATGCTTCTGGGCCATTCGGCGGGCCAGCGATTTCCGGCCAGACTTCGCGCGATTTCGTGATTCCGAACAGTGGCTGCAACATTCCGTCGACCGCTGCAGCGTACGCCTTGAACGTGACTGTCGTTCCTCACGGCGGGCTTGGGTATTTGACGGTGTGGCCTGCGGGTCAATCCCGACCGCTGGTTTCGACATTGAACTCCGACGGGCGCGTTAAGGCAAACGCGGCCATCATACCGGGCGGCGTGAACGGGGCAATCAGTGTTTACGTGAGCAACACGACTGACCTGGTACTCGACATTAGCGGTTACTTCGTTCCAAAAGGCACGCCGGGTGGATTAGCTTTTTTCCCGCTGACGCCTTGCCGGATCGCAGACACCCGAAGACCCACGGGCGACTTGGGTGGACCCTGGTTGATGGCGAATCAGAGCCGCTCGTTCCCAATTCTTTCCAGCTCTTGTAATGTGCCACGGGAAGCCCAGGCGTATTCGTTGAATTTCACGGCGGTTCCGCACGGATGGATCGGGTATTTATCGACATGGCCGACAGGGCAGTCGCAGCCGTTAGTATCGACGCTCAATGCGCCGACTGGTACCGTGACAGCTAACGCGGCGATCGTGCGCGCCGGTGCTGACACTGAGGGTAGTATTTCGGTCTTCTCAAGCAACGATACTGACCTTGTAATCGACATTAATGGATACTTCGCGCCCGCGGGCCCAGGTGGGTTATCTCTGTTCACTGTGAAGCCTTGCCGTGTCCTCGATACCCGCGAACTGAACGGATCTCAACCGTTCAATGGAACCGCCACTATAGATGTCGTCGGAAGCGGCTGCGGTGTCTCCGCATCTGCACAGGCGTATGTATTTAATGCGACGGTCGTGCCCGCGCCAACACTTGGATATTTAGCACTGTGGTCGACGGGCGAGGCTCAGCCGTTGGTTTCGACATTAAATGC
>JAFAQG010000442.1 GCA_019246575.1 Acidobacteriaceae bacterium | reverse complement strand
CGACGGGGCACTGGGACTGGAGGGCGGCGTGGATGCAAAATTAGAGAGAATAGACCCGGCATCGCTCGACGAATTGTATGCAATTCGCCCGACGGTGACGTTCCCCGTCACTAATGACCGGTTCGAGTTCCCGATGAGCGTAATGGCTGCATTCGAAGTCACGCTAATTCCTGAGTACCGCACGCGAACCTTGTTCGCGGCTGCCTTGACGTTGTAAGTGAGTGCTTGTCCAGTCAGGCCTGCAAAACCCGTGACGGTGATTTTTCCGCCTCCACTCTCGCCAGTAAGGCTTTGGATTGTTGCCCCGGTTCCATTGAGCAGGATGACGCCGTTCCCATGTGACAACCCGTTCGGTGCTTGCGCATAGTTGACATTTGCGTCCTTCAGTTCGATCCTGCCGTTCACCAGAGGTTGCGCGAATGTGCCGTGCACGGCCGCGTTCATGGCAATGTTGCCGCTCGAATAGAAATCGCGATCGACATCCTGCAAAATACCGAGATCCACATTCGCGTCCAGTTTCAGATTCATGGGCGCGGTTTCATTTTTCAAATTTACCGTTCCGGAGGCATTGAGAAACGTGTCCGGGCCCTCGAGCCGGAACTGCTGGATGTCGACTACCGAATGATTCAGCGCGACGACCACCGGCCCGTGATTTTGGATCGTTACCAACCGTCGCGGCGGTGCGCCTGTCGGAGACCCTGTGGGACTCGTCTGCGCCTGCAATCGGCTTAGCTCGACCCGAGCGTCTAAGGCATTCGTATTGAGAAGAGGGCCGTGTACCGATGCTGCCCCTTCCACCAATGCGTCAAACGCCGGCGCCACGGCGGGCTCCGATGAGACAAACGGGGCGATATTGGAATACCTGATGTTCGTAAATGTCAGGCTGGCATTTACCGGATAATCGCCTGTAAGGCTGGACCGGCCGGAAGCATGAATCTGGCTGCTTGCAATATTCGAATCCAAGCGGAAATCCATGTTAGAGCCGCTTGTTCGCGCTGTGAATGTCGCTTGCCCCAGGTCGCGGCTGTTCATGCGCAGCGCGTTGGCCGATACATCCGCGTTTGCGTACGAAATCAGTACGTCGCGGCTGCCATTCCGCTGACGCAAGGTGGCGGACAGGTCGGATGCGAGGCGTAGCGTGCCGGTAAACGTTGGCTGCGCTGTATGAACGTGGTGAATTCGCGCCAAACGGATATCGGAGCTATTGAGTTTCAGCTTCACGGAACCATCATTAAAGTTGTTCGCGGGATGCGTAAAGGATCCGGCGAGCGTCAGTGCGCCTGCAGGAGTTCGGAGCTCCATTGTTGGAATATCGACGAGCGTATTCGAGTAATGAACCGTCCCCGCTAAGCTATCGATCGGCTCCTGATAGACGTTTGCGTTTCGAAGTCCGAAGGTCAGATCAGCCTTAGGCGCCTTAATCGTCCCCGAAACTCGGGCATCCGCAGATAAGGTTCCGCTCGCTGGGATCGTTGACTGGCCCGCGATTCGCAGCACCTTCTCGACGGAAAGATTTTGAATCGAAGCGGTTGCAGTGGTTGCGTAATCGGGCGTCAGCGCCGTATGCCCGTTGACATTGATGTTCGATCCGGCAAAATCGGAAATCAGGCGGTAATCGACGCCACGACTCGCTGTCCGTGCTGTAAGTGTCAAATCGCCCGCTTTTTCCTTCTGCATGACCAGGCCTCGGGCAGACAAGTCGGCACTGATATTCGAAACGTCCACCGTGGTCTGATGGTTCACCTCTCGAACGTTTGCCGCCGCGTCGGCGGTAAGCTGTACGGCACCGGCCAATCCGGGACTGCGCTCCTGAAGCGCCTTGAGAGTTGCAAGTTGTAGAGATGTCGTCCTTACATGTAGCTGCGCGTTGCCCGTTGTAAAGCTGTTCGGCGGGTGCTGAAATGTCGCGTTGACGTCGACTGTACCGGCGTCGCTAACTACCTGGAGCGGCGATAACGTCACAAGCTGATCTCGAAGATTCACCTGCGCGTAAACACGGTTGAACGGAACCTCGTAAGCCGTTCCATTCACAACCTGCACGGTGGCGCTGCCGAGCGGATTGCCGTAAGTCCCATTTACATGTACATCTGCGCTGACTTGTCCGGTCGCAGGTATCGAGCTCTCGCCAGCCATCGCCAGCAGATCGGTCACAGTAGCATTCCGGAGACTAACATCGGCGGTTACAGGAGATCGCGGAACCGGGCTCCACTTATGAAGGCGAACCGACGCGTCGAATTTCATCTGTAAGGCGCTGCGTGCCACGAGACCGTTCTGAATGCTTGCGGCCGAAGGTGATGCGGCCAGATCGAGCGACAGATTGTCAAACGACCGTTGCTCGACGGCGAAGTTATTGACGGCTACATGGCCTATGATTCGCGGGCTGGCGATATCGCCTGTAATCTGCGCATTAAGCGTTGCAGCACCTCCAGCTTGAAGCACAACCGGCAACGAGGTCGTAGGCGTCTTGGAACCGAAGTTTGCGGCGGGCAGGAAGTCGTTCAAGTTATGAGAGATCAGAT
>JAFAQG010000441.1 GCA_019246575.1 Acidobacteriaceae bacterium | reverse complement strand
GGCCGAGATCGTAGAGATCGTTGACAGCAATTCGGGTGACCGGTTCGCCGGCCTTTTCCAGCGCGGAAATGAACGATTCGACCTCGGGCTCGTTGTCACCGGCGAACTTAATATACGCAAACACGCGATCTTTGCCGTACTTGCCCGGCTGAACCGGAGGCTCGCGATCCACAGGAATTAATCCGTGGCCTTCTTTGCCGGTCGATTCGGCAAGCAACTGTTCGAGCCACGCGCCCAAATCGTAAATCGATTTCGAGCACACGAGCGTTACTTTGTCGCGCCCAAACCGCTTCGCCGCAGTTCCGAGGACGAGACCTAGCGCGACACCTGGATTCTTCGAGGAATCCGGATTCTTGCAGGCTTCAATCATCGGAGCGATGCGTTTCAAGAACCGTTCCGTGTCGAGGCCCATCGCGGCGTTCGGCACTAATCCGAAATCCGAGAGCGCGGAGTAGCGGCCGCCGATACTGGCAACCCCGTGATACAGGCGGCGGAACCCGAGTTTGTCTGAAACTCCTTCGAGCTTCGACCCGGGGTCAGTGACCGCGATGAAATGGTGACCGGCACGATCGCCAACCGCCTTTTTGGTTTCGTCGAAGAAGTACTGCATGTAAATGTTCGGCCCGAGAGTAGTGCCGGACTTACTCGAGACGCAGAACAAGGTGCGTGCCGGGTCGATCTTCTGACGCAAGCTTCTGATCTGGACTGGATCGGTGGAATCGAGAACTAGCAGTTCCGGGTAACGACCTTGCTTGCCAAATGTCACGCTGAACACTTCGGGCGCGAGGCTTGAGCCGCCCATGCCGAGAAGCAGCATGTGCTTGAGGCCGTCCTCCACGATTTCGGCAGCCAGCGCCTTGAATTTGGAAACGGTCGAGAGCTCTTGGTCTACGATGTCGAGCCAGCCTAACCATTTCGATTCATCGGTGTTGGTCCAGAGCGAGGCGTCTTTATTCCACAGGCGTTGCGTGCTCTGTCCGGCGTCCCAGTTCTTCCGCGCGTCCTTGACGGCTGTTTCAACGTCCTTCGGAAGCGAGTAGGAAAAACTGCTCGTGTCGGCAGCAGTCTGCATGTTAGCGGAACTCATTTTGTTCAATTCCTTTCACCTTGTTGAGGCGGCGAACGTGACGCTCCTCGCCACTGAATTTCGCGGCGAGGAAGGCTTCTGCAGCATCGAGTGCAAGCATCGGTCCGATGATCCGCGCGCCAAGGACGAGTACATTCATATCATCGTGCTCCACGCCTTGATGAGCGGAGTAGTGGTCATGGCACAGGCCCGCGCGAATGCCCTTGAACTTATTGGCGGCGACCGAAACGCCCACTCCGCTGCCGCACACCAGGATGCCGCGCTCTGCTTGCCCCGAGCGAAGATCTTCGGCAACTAATATCGCGTAATCGGGATAGTCGTCCGGCTTATCGGGCTCAAAGGTACCGACGTCGTGAACGGTGTGACCAAGTTTCTCGACAAAACCGACCAGCTCGCATTTCATTTCGTAACCGGCGTGATCTGCCCCGATCGAAATTTTCATGAGACACCTGTGCTAACTGGACCGCTGGTTAGATGCGCCGCATTCAGCGACATGGATCGAGTGAAATTAGGCACGTTTCATTACCAGGGTCGCATTCAAACCCCCGAAGGCGAAGGTATTTGATATAGCCATCCGGATCTTCGCGGAGCGCGCATGTATGGGAACGACGTCCAGGTTACAACAGGCGGGATCGGGTGCGGTGAAGTTCGCGGTAGGAGGGATCAAGCTGTGTTGAAGCGCGAGCAGGGTGGCGATGGCTTCGATCGCGCCCGCCGCGCCGAGTGTGTGGCCGTGCATGGATTTAGTAGAGCTGACCAGTAATTCGCCCGCATTTTTTGCGAAAACAGCACGAATTGCCTGGCTTTCTGTCAGGTCATTAGCCTGCGTGCCAGTCCCGTGAGCGTTGATGTAGCCGATGTCGGAGGGTTTTACATCAGCATCCTGCAAGGCCCGCTGCATCGCTTTTGCGGGTCCTTCGACACAGGGCTGCGTAATGTGGTGCGCGTCCGAACTCATGCCGAACCCGATGATTTCGCCCAGGATTTGGGCTCCCCGTGCTTTCGCGTGTTCCCAATCCTCCAGTATCAACATGCCGCCCCCTTCACCCAGGGAGAGTCCGCGGCGATCAGCGGAAAAGGGACGGCAAGTGTCGGGAGAAACGACCCGCATCGCCTCCCAAGCACGGAGGAGTCCTTCGGCGAAGACGGCCTCGCTGCCGCCGGCCAGGGCCGCCAAGACTTGTCCATTGCGGACCATCCAGAACGCCTGGCCGATGGCGTGATTCGAAGAGGAGCAGGCGGTTGAAACCGTGTAGGCGGGCCCATGGATACCAAACTCAAGGGAGATGTGGCTGGCCCCCGCGTTCGACATCGTGCGCGGAATAGTCAGCGGCGCCACGCGGGGGAAGCTTTCTTTGTACAAACGGCGATAGCCCTCCTCTTCGGAGAACTGACCGCCCACGCTCGAGCCCGTGACGACCGCGCAGCGCTCGCCCAAGTCACCATCGAAGGCGAGACCGCTTTGCGCCACAGCTTCGCGCGCGGCGACCACCGCGAACTGGGCAAAGCGCTCCAGCACGAGCAGATCCTTCTCGGCGAAATGAGCGGACGGCTCAAAATCGCGGACCTCGGCAGCATTTCGGAATTTATAGGGCGGGGAGCCGGGGTCACGCATCGGCGCAATGCGGCTCTCACCGGCGGCTAACCGGGTCCAGCATTCCGTAACGTTATTTCCCAGCGCGCAGACCAGTCCAAGACCGGTCACCGCGACGCGGTTCATGCCGCACCTGGAGGGGCCGTTTGCTTCTGTTGCTCGACCAAATTACGGACGCCGTCGACAGTTTCCCGGACTGATCGTAAGGTTTGGACGCCTTCGTCGGGAATATTTATTCCGAACTCGTTTTCCAGCGCAAAGACGATGTTGATACCGTCGAGCGAATCGATTTTCAGCTCTTCGAAGGTGCTGGCGAGCGAAATGGATTCGGGCGGTATGCGTTGGGTTTGGGCAATGACGCGAATGACGTGAGCGCCCAAATCCTCTGGTTCCGAGTGGCCGGACATATTTCGAAACTCATCATAACTCCCGGCCTGTTAACGACAGCTGCAGCGGCTCACAAATGAAAAAGGGCCGGGCGCCCCTGGAACGCCCGGCCGAAGGAGTGTCTAAGACGTTCGGAGGTCCGCCTTAGACTCTGTGGAGAGCAAGATGAGTTATGTGAGTAATCCGCCGTGTCCCAGGCAGGCGATCTCCCACCCGGAGATCCGATACTTGGCCAGCATAGGCGGCAGAATCAGGTCCAGAATGTTCGGCTTGGGAGAACGGAAACAGCACGGCACGGACAAAATCGGGATGTCGTCCTTGTAGCTCAGCATCATAAGATTGCCGGGCTCTACGGGCGCGAGGTAGCGTTCCATGTGCGCTCCCAAACGACTGAGGGCACGCCCGATGACGTCTTCCGGCCCCGCCGGAGCGGTGGTCGAAGCGATGAGCACGGCGGCAGGCTTGGCGCGCACCAGGTGCTGGAGCGAGCGCGCAACGTGTTCTTCTTCTTCGACACAGGAAAGCGCATAACGCAGCGTGGCACCAAAACGCTCGATACGCGCCTGGACCACGGTTTCAAAGAGGCTGCGCGCGCGATCGCCGTGAACCGGATCGGAATAGAGGATGCTCAGCCCAGGATCGCGTATCGGACGCGCCTGCAAAATGGCGCCGCGCTCGTTCAAGATCGAGAGAACCGTCTCGAGCTGCGCCTTAGCTACCGCGAACGGCACGCTTTTTATGGTCGCCACACGCTCGCCGGCGCGCGCGTAGTGATAGTTTTGCACCGTTGCAATAACGACGCTACTCGTACAGTTGATCTGCTTGAGCAACTCGTCGTCCACCAGTGCGCAACAGTTTTCGGTCGCGATCAAATTGGCGCGGCCGCCGGCTGCGAGGCGTATTTCCACCGACCCGCAGCACATTGCCTCGGCGACGGCCAGAACGGCGTCGTCTTCACCAACTTCTCCCTCTTCGAGCTCCGTGACCCAAACTTGCCGCAACCCTTCGGTCTGCAGCAAACGGATATCGTCTTCCCGTAAAATATGGCCTTTCGCCAAAAGTTTTCTGCCGCCGGGCTTAAAGATGGTACAGCAAAGAATCCGACCGGCAGATTTCTGAACGTCCAAGGTAAGTGCTCGCAATTCTTATCCTCCGCATGCCATTTAGCACTAAGTGGGGCTGCGGTACTGAGTATACTGGTACTTTTTTACTAAAATCCAGTAAAAAATTCAGGATAAAGAATTTTTTACCGGCGACTTTGCTGATCTACTTTAAATATATTAGGGTTGAATAAACGTCATTTATCGCGATTAGGGGTCACGATTTGCGGCAGTTGGATCAATTCGCCCGGAGCATCGGTTTGAAGCCGATAAAGTTCTCCCTCGCCGCGAGTGGGACGGAGTCTTTTCACGACGGCAATTTCGTCGCAATTTTGGAATTTCGGGCAGCGCAGGCAATCTTTCCACACTTTCAGAGGGAGCTCGCCGCGTTCCACCTCGCTAAACCCTAGCTTCCGAAAAAAGCCGGGGACATAGGTGAAGGCGAAGATGGATTCGAGGTCATTCTCGCGCGCTTCACCTTCTAGGGCCTCGACGACGGCTCGGCCGACGCCGTGTTGCGCGACCGCCGGGAGGACGGCGAGAGAACGCACTTCGGCCGCGACGGGCGTGTAAAAGTGTAGAGCGCCGCAGCCGACGAGCAGATCGTCATCGTAGGCGACGGAAAAATCGCGGATGTTTTCCGACAGCTCGAATTCGGTGCGCGGCAGCATAATGCCCTGGGCAGCGTACGCGTTGATGAGAGCGAGCACGCGAGGGATATCATGCATCGATGCTTTGCGTAAGTTAACGGCGATGCGGGTCATCGGGCGACTCCTTGCGCGTGGAGCGATAAGCGCGTTCCGAGCTCGTCGCCCGCGAGAAGACGGGTGCAGACGGCTGGTTCCTGGCCGGAGGCGATGAGCACCTCCTGCAGCCCGGAATGTAGAGCCGTGACGGCTGCGTCCAGCTTGGCGCGCATTCCTGCCGTGGCGAGGCCGGATTCAATTAATTCGCGGGCTTCGGCGGGAGAGAGATGCGGAACGACTTCACCGTGCTGGTTCTTGACGCCCGAGACATCGGTAAGAAAAAG
>JAFAQG010000245.1 GCA_019246575.1 Acidobacteriaceae bacterium | reverse complement strand
GAAGTTGGATTACAACAATCCGCGCGTGCATCGCACGGATCACGATTTTGCGGTTGCCTGGTCGAAGATGTACGGCAAAGGCCGAGTCTTCTATTCAACTCTCGGTCACACGAAAGAGTCTTGGGACGACCCCGACATCACGAAAATGTACTTCGAAGCGATCAAGTGGGTGTTGGGCATGACGGAAGGCAGCACTGCGCCGCATGCCCGCCCACAGACACGCTGACATTTCCGCTCGGCTAAGCGATTTTCACCAGCTCGGATGTCGCCCGCTTCAACTGACCGCAGGCTGCGTAAATATCGCGACCTCGTGGCTTGCGAACGAAGCACGGAACGGTACGGCGCACGATCGTTTGAAAGCTCGTCACACGCTCGGCGTCCGGCGTTTCAAACGGAATGCCAGGTCCTGGATTCAAAGCAATGAGGTTGACTTTCGCGTTCAGCCCTGAAAGCAACCGGACCACACGCCGCGCATCGGCATCGGAATCGTTCACGCCTTTCAGCAGCACGTATTCGAACGTCAGTTTTTCCCATGGGCGCAGCGGGTACGTGCGGCAAGCCGCCAAAAGATCCGACAGGTGATATTTGCGTGTAATCGGCATCAGCTCGCGCCGCTGCTCTTCTGTCGAAGCGTTCAGCGAAATCGCGAGCTTCGGTCGCACTTCCGCTCGACCCAGCTCCTCGATTTTCGGTACGATGCCGGCCGTCGAAACCGTTATCCGTTTCTCAGATATGCCGATCCCATTCTTGTCGGTGAGCAGGCGAGTTGCTTTGAGCACGTTGTCGAGATTCAGCAGCGGCTCGCCCATGCCCATCATCACGATGTTCAACCGGCTATCTGTCGGTTTGAGCCCGTTCTCGCGCGCAACATACAGGACCTGTCCAACGATTTCGCCGGCAGTGAGGTTGCGCTCCAAACCCATCAGAGCTGTCAGGCAGAATTTGCAATCCACCGGACAACCCACCTGGCTTGAAATGCAAATCGTGTGACGCCCGTCCTCGGGCATTAAGACCGTTTCGACGCTTCGGTTATCCTCAAGTGTTAAGAGATAACGTCGAGTGCCGTCCGCCGAATCGAAGCGGCGCTCTACGTTGGGCAGACCTATACGTTCATAGCTAAGTAGTTGAATACGCAAGTGTTTCGGCAAATTTGAAATATCGGACAAATTCGCCACTTGTTTCCGGTACAAAGCGTCATATAGTTGTCGGGCGCGGTAGGTGGGTTGTTCTGGGCCTAGAAGTTTTTCGAGGTCGCGAAGCTCCATGCCGACGAGCGTTCGGCTCTCAACCGATTGCAACATTTAGCCTTAGTGTATCGCCTGCGGTAAGAAAGGCCCTTTATACATGGTTCTTGCTTCGCCCCAGATTCGCCAGATCGACCGCGCCATTCTCCCCAACGGAATTCGAATCGTGACGGAATCGATGCCCTATGTCCGTTCCGTTTCCCTCGGCGTCTGGATAGGCAGCGGTTCGCGAATCGAGGCCGGCCCTGAAAATGGGCTGGCGCACTTTATCGAGCACATGGTCTTCAAAGGAACGAAAAACCGTTCCGCAGAAGACATCGCCCGTTCTGTAGATTCCGTCGGCGGCGGTTTGGATGCATTTACCAGCAAGGAGCTGGTGAGCTTTAATACGAAGGTTCTGGATGAGCACGTGCCGTTCGCACTCGACGTGCTCGCCGACCTGGTGTTGAACCCGCTCTTTCGCGAAGAAGACCTGGAGAAAGAAAAGAGCGTCATACTCGAAGAGATCAAAATGGAGGCGGACCAGCCGGAGTTCGTACTGCATGAGGCGTTCATCAGTAATTTCTGGAAGGGGCACGGGCTCGGAAAGCCTATCCTCGGGACGAAGGAGACCGTCAAGAAGTTCACGCCCCAGATGCTGCTCGACTACTATGGGCGCGCCTATTCACCGCGCAACATTCTGATCACCGCTGCGGGGAATTTGGAGCATGATCAACTTGTTCGGCTGATCGGCGAAAAGTTCTCAGACCTGGAGGATCGGGGCGAGCCCCCAACCGTGACGACACCCAAAGCACATGCTCCCATCGTCATGAAGAAGAAGGATTCTCTCGAGCAGGTGCACATTGCCGTGGGCGTACCTGCGTATCCGCTCGCTCACGAGTTGCGTTATCCGCTATATGTATTGAACACAGTTCTCGGCGGCGGTATGAGCTCTCGGCTGTTCCAGGACATTCGGGAGAAGAAAGGTTTGGCGTACGCGGTCTACTCCGAACTGCAACTGTTTAGCGATACCGGTTGCTTAGCTATCTATGCTGGTACTGGCGTAGAAAGCGCCAAACAGGTCGTCGACTGCGTTGTTCAGGAATTTCGGCAATTGAAGGACGAGCTGATTGGGCAGGAAGAACTGCGACGAGCGAAGGATCATCTCAAGGGCTCGCTCATGCTGAGTCTCGAGTCCACGTCGAGTCGCATGTCGAATTTGGCGCGCCAGGAACTCTATTTCGACCGCTTCATGTCGCTCGACGAGATGCTGGAGTGCATTGAAGCCGTGCAGCCGGAAGAAGTGCAGGCGATTGCACAGGACTGCTTCAACCCCGAGAAGATAGGCGTCGGCATGCTGGGGCGCATCGGTGACATCAGCGTCGGGCGCGAAGATCTGGTCTGTTAACTCATTCCCGCGATAACGACAGCGGCTCTTCCGGAAAGCGGTCTTCAGTAATCGCGTAGCGGGAGCGGCCGCGTCTATCCCTGTTCGAGCCGGGCCATTCGACCCGCAAATCCTGACAAACTTCGTCAAGCATTTCGATGGTCCCGACACGCTGCTCCATCGCAAACGCCGTGACCAGAACGTTGTCGCACAACAGATTGATCAGCCGTGGAATGCCGCGCGAACGCTTGTGTATCTCCTCCAACAGCTCGGGCGGGAAGACTTTCTGCCGCGGCATGCCTGCGCGCGCCAGACGCGTCTCTATGTAGGCAATTGTCTCTTCTGCAGTGAGCGGGTTCAGCGAGCAGCGGAGCACGATGCGCTGCTTCAAATTGCGCAGATTGGGGCTGTCAAGTTTTCGATCAAGCTCCGGCTGACCCGCCAAGATAATCTGCAGCAGTTTGCCCTGCCGGTTTTCAAGATTACCTAGAAGCCGGATCTCTTCGAGCACGTCAGCATCCAGATTATGCGCCTCATCCACGATGAGAACGCACGTACGCCCACGCTCTGCCTGCTGAATAAGTAGCGAATTGAGCGCGAACAGGACCGACGTTTTCGATTTTCGATCGCATTGCAGATCGAAATCGTAGGCCATCATTTCGAAAAACTGGTCGGGAGTAAGGCGTGAATTGAAAATGAAGGCGAATTCTATCCGCTGAGTGTCGAGGTAATCCCGAAGACACTCGAGCATGGTTGTCTTTCCGGTACCCACTTCACCGCTGAGGACAATAAATCCCTTCCGGCTGCGCACACCATAGATCAGGTTGGCCAGCGCTTCCTCGTGCTGAGGACTACGGTATAGAAATTCGGGATCCGGGCTGAGATTGAACGGATTCTCTGATAACCCGAAGTATGCCTTATACATAGCGAACCCGTAACCGGGTTGGAGCGAGACGCGCGAATGGCGGATGATACGTGCAATGCACCCGCACCCTCATCATACTTCTATCATCGGCGATGCGCGGCTAAGTTTCTGGATTTTCTTC
>JAFAQG010000350.1 GCA_019246575.1 Acidobacteriaceae bacterium | reverse complement strand
TCTGGAATTGTCGTGCCCGGCGTCTTGCAAGATTTCGATCTGCCGGACCTGATTCGCATACTGGGGCCGCGCTTCCGGGTGTTGCCACTGCGTTGACCGAATGGCTGCCGGCGCCCATAGTAGCCCTGTCGGCCAGCTGCGCCCAATAGCGACGAAAGGCTGCGCGGCGGAATAGGTTCTATATTTCCCGATCGCTCCGAATGGCAGCCAGACAAGTCCGGGCAGCTGCCCAGGCCACATGCTTCTCTGCCGCCGATAAATGGACGCTCTCATTTGTGGTGCTGGGCCCGGAATTCAGTGGGCGAACAGCCATGCTTGCGGCTAAACACAACGGCAAAGTATTGGCTGGTGGAAAAGCCGCAGCTCTGTGCGACTTCGCTGATTGAAGCCACTCGGAGTGCCGCAGCAGCCGTTCCGCCAATTCGAGCCGGCGGTCGTTCAGGAACTGTAATGGAGTGCAATTGGTAAGTCGTTTCACAACCTGGATGAATTGCGTGAGGCTTAAGCCGCACGAATGCGCCATTTCGGGGACCGTCCACTCCAGCGCGAGGTGTTCAGGGTGCATCCGGATATCGTCGAGAAAGAGCTGGACAGTGCGAGCGGTGCTTGTCAGGGCCTCATCGAGAGGCGGTTTCTGTTTCCGAAATAGGTTCAACAGCAGCAGAAGCAATTCGTTGATGCGGATCGCGAGTGCCGAGAGATGGCTGCCCTCACGGTCCGATTCCACCGCGCTGCCGATCGCGCGAAAACAATGGCGGATCCCGCCCGACGCTCGCCACACTGGCCGGTCGGTTTGCCTCAGAATGGCAGCCAATTCTTCGCGGTCGGGCCGGCTAAGCATCATCCACTCCGGCCACCTCCAAGGCTGATTTGGACGCCGGACGCCGACGTCGATGATCAACCAGTGAAGCTTACCGGCGCCGGTTGTAGGATCCCCGACGCGGTGCCGCTGCCATGGCCGTGTCACGGTTAGAGCATCGGGCTGCAACGTGTAAGCGCGATCGTCGACCCCAAAACCGTTCTTTCCGCTTTCGAGAAACGTTATCTCGATTCCTTCATTGCGATGCCAAGGTAGGCCCCACGTTTGCGGAGTATGCGTATCCCAGAAGCCGACGCTTTTTATCCCCGCCAGTTCCCCTGGCGGAAGCTTACGGCCGGGATAGTGCCCGTGGACCAGAGCTTCCAGCCGTGCCTCGCTATTTTCCACGGCCTGAACCAGCGGTTGACAGCTGTCGGCGACGTACGATTCATCGTGATCCTTGTAGATGGGGACCGGCATAGCTTCAGGATCCAGTTTAGATATTTTTCGGCCGAAATAAATTGAACGACAAACGCTTGGCATAAGCGTACAATCCGGGCTTGTCAACGATGCGATGGTGCAGGCGCGAACAGGCCGGGAAATGCAGTTCGAGACTCTGTAGGATCTCGAGATGCATCGCTTTCATTCTCGGTCTAGCGCTGTCCCCAGCACGCGCGCAGACCATCGATGCGTCCCTGAGCGGCACCATAACCGATCCCGCAGGCGCCAGCGTACCGGCCGCGAAAGTGCAAATTGTAAACACGGGTACGAATGCGGCAGTGGCAGTTTTTTCGAATTCCGATGGCAGCTACGATGCGCCAGCTTTGCCGGCCGGCACCTACGATGTCACAGTCAGCGCGAATGGCTTTAAGACCGACCGCCGAACGGGAGTGACGCTCGATGTCAGCCAAAGCGCGCGGCTCGATCTGCATCTGGAACTCGGCTCGATGACGGAAACCGTGGACGTTACGGCAACTGCGCCGCTGCTGGACACCACTACATCATCCGTCGGCCAGGTAGTGGATTCCACGAGTATCGCCAATTTACCTTTGAATCAGCGAAACCCGTTTTCGCTCGTGTTTCTGGCGCCAGGCGTTACCGGGACTGTCAGTCTGCTGTTCAATCAAGGAAATATCTCGGCCAATGGAGGACGGCCGGGTACTGAAGACGTGCTCATCGACGGCACGCCTTCGGCTCCGCCGGGCGCCGTGCCCATCAACGTCATCGGCATCTTTCCCAGCGTGGACGCGTTGCAGGAGTTTCGAGTCCAAACGTCCAACTACGCGCCCGAGTACGGCCGCTCAGGCAGCGGGATCATCAATATGATCTTCAAATCCGGTACCAATCAGTTTCATGGCACGGCGTTCGAGCTGTTGCGCAATTCCGTGATGGACTCGAACTCGTTCTTTAGCAATCGGGCGGGCATCCCGTTGGCCAGCTTCAAGCGCAGCCAGTTCGGGTTTACTCTCGGCGGTCCCGTAATGATTCCCAAACTCTTCAACGGCCATGACAAGATGTTTTTCTTCGGGGATTACGAAGGACTGCGGCAGCGGCAGGCCACCAGCACCACGGGCACCGTCCCGACTCTGCTTCAGCGCACCGGAGATTTTTCGCAGACGTTCGCGCAGAATGGCCAGAAGATTATCATTTACGACCCGTTGACCACTACTCCGTCGGGCCCGACGTATTCACGTTCGCCGTTTCCGGGAAACGCGATACCCGCTAATCGTATCGACCGCGTAGCCGGGAACGTAATGAAGTATTATCCGCTCCCGAACCAACCTGGAAATCCAATTACGAACACAAACAACTACTACGCAGCCGGCGAAACGCCGCTGAATATCGATCAGTGGGATGTCAAGGTGGATGAAAACCTGAATGACGATAATCGTTTCTTCGTTCGCGTGTCCCGCCGCGATTACGAAAACCCGCATCCGGTGGGACTCTTTCCGGCGGCAATCAATGTCGCGGAAACGGATACCAGCACACAGGTACTCGGTAGCGGCGCTTCATTCGATTACACGCGGACCGACAGCCCGAGCTTTGTGTCCGAAGTGCGTGTGGGATTTTCTCGCGATTTATTTAGTCAGGTTCCCATCGGTTACGGATTCAACACGGACCAGCTGGGCTTTCCCTCCTACATTCACGCCATGTGGAGATACCCAACTTTCCCGCGTTTGCTCCGGCGGGCTTCATGAATATCGGGAACGCGGCTTTTCAGCACACGTCGTATAACAGCTACAATCTGCTGTTCAGCAATACGAAGACGAGCGGCCCTCACGTGCTCCGATTCGGATTTGAGGGACGCATGCTGAGGCACAGCATCGAGACGCCGCAATCGCCGGATGGCAATTTCAGCTTCCCGGTGAGTCTGACGCAAGGCCCCGATCCCACGAAGGCAAGTCCGACTGGAGGCAGCGGTCTGGCCAGCATGCTGCTTGGTTTGGGTAGCGGGACCATGATTCAAAACAACAAGGTCTTCTCTACGCAAAGTTTTTACTACGCCTGGTACTTCGGCGACGATTGGAAGATCAATTCGCGTCTAACGCTGAACCTGGGAGTGCGTTACGAAATCCAAGTGCCGCGCCCCGAACGGCACAATCGCATGAATTACTTCGACCCGAACGTCGCTTCCCCGCTGGCCGGGCCCGCTGGAATCCCGGGTCTCAAGGGCGGACTAATCTTCGTTGGCGTAAACGGCGCAGGCCGGCGGCAATTTCCTACCATCTGGAGCAACGTGGCGCCGCGCCTCGGCTTCGCTTGTCAGTTGAATTCGAAGACCATCATGCGCGGAGGAGGCGGCATATTCTATCTGCCCGCAGCTACCGCATCGACGGACGTCATCGGCAATTTCGGCTACGCCACCACCACTTCGTTCGTCGGCTCACAGGACGGATTGACTCCTTACGCCTATCTCTCGAATCCCTTCCCGACAGGCCTGACCCCGATTACCGGGAACAGCCAGGGCTTGCTCACCGGGATCGGTCAGGCCATCACGGAGCCGCTGCGGACGGCGACGGTGCCGTACACGGAAAATTGGAGCCTCGGAATGCAGCGCGAGCTCCCCGGCTCCATCCTGCTCGACGCAGCCTACGTCGGCAATCACAGTGTCAACCTGCTTGCAGGGGCGGAGGCGAACCTGAATTTGAACCAGCTTGCGCCGCAGCAGATGGCGCTGGGCCCCGCTGTGCTCCAGCCGGTTCCCAATCCTTTTTTCGGTTTGATCACGACCGGTGCCCTCTCCTCGAGAACCGTTCCCAAGTACTACCTGCTGCGTTCGTTTCCGCAGTTCATCTCCGTTGGGTTGCTGTATCCGCAGGGGTCGGACTCGTTCTATAACGCACTTCAATTGAAAGTGGAAAAACGCCTCTCGCACGGGCTGAATTTTCTTTTATCCTATGCCAAGCAGAAGCTCATCGACGACAATTCGATCAACGAGAATCTTGGTCAAAACGCCGCCAGTCAGAATTATTACTGCCGCAAGTGCGACCGCTCCGTATCGGCGAACGACATCTCGCAGCGGTTCGTCTACAGCGCGGTTTACGAGCTGCCGTTCGGCCGGGGACGCAGATTCGGAAATGGATGGAACGCCCTGATCGATGCCGCGCTGGGCGGATGGCAGGCAAACGGAATTCTGACGTTCCAAACCGGATTCCCGCTCAGTGTGCTGAACGGGACCGATACGACTCTTGGTTCGGCGAGCGCCGGAGAACAATCGCTGCGGCCCAACAACAACGGCCAGAGCGCGAAACTATCCGGGCCTATCGAGCAGCGCCTGAACCGGTACTTCAATACATCCGTGTTTTCTCCCGCCGTGCCCTCCACGTTCGGCGACACCGGGCGCACCCTTCCCGACGTGCGCGGCCCCGGCATTCGCAATCTAGACTTCTCGCTGTTTAAGAACTTTCGCATCAAGGAGCGCGTGACGGCCGAATTTCGCGGCGAAGCTTTCAACTTTACCAACACCGTGCAATTCGGGCTCCCGAATACGACTCTGAACTCGAACCAGTTGAGTGTCATCAGCACGCAGACGAATTCGCCGCGGCAGATGCAGGTTGGTCTGAAGCTGCTGTGGTGAGGGGAAACCAGTTATGAGCGACACCGCCGAAGAGCGCCGAAATTCGAGACGTGCATTTCTCAAATCGACAGCGGCAACCACCGTAGGCACCCTGACCGGCGCCGCGCGCACCGACGGACAGGCCGTTTCGGGTGAAAGAAGACCCAATTTTGTTTTCTTTCTGGGCGAGGGCGCTCGCTGGGACGAGTTCGGTTTTGCGGGAAACCCGCTGATCCATACTCCCAATTTCGACCGCATTGCGCGCCAGGGCATGGTGTTTCGCAATGCTTTCGTGACGAATGCGCTATGCACGCCGTCGAGGGCCAGTATCCTCACCGGCCGCTACTCCCATGCGAACGGGGTTCTCGATAATCGCGCAACTCCGATCCCCGAGAATATTCCCATCGTGACCGATCTGCTCCGCGAAGCCGGCTACGATGTCGGCCTGTTTGGAAAAGTGCACGTGCACGACTTGGGGAAACGCAATTGGAATTGTTATTTCGGCATCGATGCCGCGGGGGCGAATTTTTATCACGCGGAGATACCGGAAGGCGCAAACGGCATCGTCGGTCCTCCCAAGCGGTATGACGGTTATTTCGACGATG
>JAFAQG010000957.1 GCA_019246575.1 Acidobacteriaceae bacterium | reverse complement strand
CGTTGAGGATAGGCTTGCCAAGCTATTGCAGCGAAATCCTCAGCGCATGGATTACTACCGGCGGTACCAGGAGATTGTTGCCGACTACAATCGCGAGAAGGATCGAACCAGTATCGAAGATACCTTTGCGAAGCTTGTGGCGTTAGTCGAGAGCCTTGATGCCGAACAGCAGCGGGCCGCCGAAGAAGGACTGAATGAGGAAGAACTGGCGATCTTCGACCTGCTTCGGAATGGGAATCTCACGAAGACCGATCGCGAGCGAGTCAAGCAGGCCAGCCAGCAGCTTTTTGCGTCACTGAAGATGCTGCTCCGTCCTTTGGACCGCTGGTGGGGGAAGACGCAGACCCAGGCTGAGGTTCAGACCTTAATACTCGATAACGTTTTCCTGAATCTGCCTACCCCACCTTTCACCGAAAGCCAAAAAGAAGAAGCTGCAGACCGGGTTTACCAATATGTCTGGCAGCAAGCGGCCACCGGCTACTTCGGCCTCAGCGCAAGTTGATTCGCACTGGAACGCGCAAAGGGCGAGTGGAATGGGGTTACCGGGCGAGAGGCCGAGGAAGCGAGACCACTTGCTGTCACGCGCGACTCAGTCAGACGCGGGTCGCTCAGGCGGGCGGTTCTGAAAGCAGCGTGATTGAGTCTCCGGGGGAGAGGCCTAGGAAGGCGGCCGCGCTGGCTTGATTCATGCCGAGCTCGATGTAATCCGAGCTACCGAAGTAAGCGAAGCAAAGTCCAGCAGGCGCGCCTCCGAAGGTGCGGCGGAATTCTGTCACGCGGTGATCACGCGCTCGGATCTCAAACGGGCCGGAATCGATGCGGCCGAATTGAGAAGTTTTGAAATTCGTGATGGCGTTGCCGAAGCGATCGACATTCAGTATGGTCCCGCGCCACGAGTTCGCTTCGAGCTGTTCGGGATCCCAACCCAACGCGAGTTCGATGCGGCGCAGTGGAGGGCCGACCTCGTGGTGAGCAAGGCCGCAGGCGATGGCTGCAGCAACGGGAGAGAAAATGTCCCGGCCGTGAAAAGTGGATGAGGGCGAGGGCAGAAAAAGAGCGCTGTTTGTGATCTCGCGCGCGGAGGCGTGACGATCGTGCGCGAACACGATGCTGAGAACGCCGTTGTCGGGCGCGATGAAACGCTGACCGAGAGCCTCGACGAAGATGGCTTTGCGTGAGGTGCCGACGCCGGGATCTACGACGACTACGTGCGTGGTTTCGGGCGGGAACCAACGAGCGGCCTGGTGGATGGTATAGGCGCCGGCGAGGATGCAAAACGGCGGAATCTGGTGTGAGATATCGATGATGCGCGCTTCGGGGCAGCGAGCGAGGATGACGCCCTTCATTACTCCGACGTAATGGTCGGAGAGCCCGAAATCGGTGGTGAGCGTGATCAACGGGCGGCGGGGCGGAGGCTCCATAGATTGATAAAATTGTAGTGAAGCCCGGCTTTGACACGCGCGCGCAGGACCGTTGCGTTCCTCTAACTCTCTTGCTTTACTTCGATCACAATGCGACGACACCGGTTGCCCCGGAAGTGGCCGACGCACTCGCAGGCGCGCTTTGCGATGTGTATGGAAACGCGTCGAGCATTCACCGGGCGGGACAGGCAGCGCGGCAGGCGTTCGAAGCCGCGCGCCGGACGGTAGCCGAATTCATTCACGCCTCGCCCGCGGAGTTAGTGTTCACGAGCGGCGGAACGGAGGCGGATAATCTGGCGATTTTCGGCGTTGTGCGTGGGGTCCGGCACAGCCCCAAGCACGTCATCGCCAGTTGTATCGAGCACCCGGCGGTGCTCGAAGCATGCCGCCACTTGGAGCGGGAAAGCACAGAGGTGACCTACCTGCCTGCCGGGCGAGACGGCATCGTGGATGTCGAGCAGGTCCGGGGCGCAATTCGCAAGGACACGGTACTGATTTCGGTGATGCATGCGAATAACGAAGTCGGGACGATTCAGCCGATAGCTGAGATTGCAGCGATGGTTCGTGAGCGACGCGCGGGCGGGCAGGCGATCTATTTTCATTCCGACGGGGTGCAGGCGGCGGGAAAGATCGACGTCAACGTGCGTGAGCTTGGGGTGGATCTGTACTCCATAAGCGCTCACAAGATGTACGCACCGAAGGGGACCGGTGGTTTGTTTGTGGCAAAGGGAACGCCGCTGGTTCCGCTGCAGTTTGGGGGACGGCACGAGCGCGGGCGCAGGCCTGGGACGGAGAATGTTCCGGGAGTGATGGCTTGGGCGCGAGCCGTCGAGTTGTGCCGACAGGGACCTGACGACGGTGTGCGGGCGTTGCGCGATGCGTTTGAAAAGCGCGTGTTGGAAGAGCTGGACAATGTCGAGGTAAACGGCGCGCCTGATCGCCGGTTGCCGAATACGAGCAACCTGATGTTCCGCGGTGTTTCGGGCGAGGGTATCGTGATCGGTCTCGACCTGAAGGGCATGGCCGTTTCGAGCGGAGCGGCGTGCGCCAGCGGCTCGCTCGAGCCCTCGCCCGTGCTGATTGCGATGGGACGGGCAACGGACGAGGCGCGATCGAGCGTGCGATTTTCGTTCGGGCGCAGCAATACCGTCGAGGACGTCGAGGCTCTGGCGGGCGCGGTGATTGCTCATGTTCGAAAGATGCGAAAGCGCTATGGGGAAAAGGAGCGGCACGGTGTCGAGGCGTGAGGAGCACGCGCCGATTGCGGTCGCGATGTCGGGCGGGGTGGACAGTTCCGTGGTGGCGGGGCTGTTGCAGCGCGAAGGGCACAACGTAGTCGGCATGACGATGCAGTTGTGGAACCAGCGCCGGCTGCCGGAGCTCGTGCCCGAGGGGGGCGCGGTCGGGAGATGTTGCTCTTTGGACGATGTGTACGACGCACGATTCGTAGCATCGGTGCTGGGGATTCCGTATTACGTGGTCAATTTCGAAGCGCGGTTCGAGCGCGAGGTGGTGAAGCCGTTTGTCGACGATTACCTAGCCGGCAGAACGCCCATCCCGTGCACGCGATGCAATAACTTCATCAAATTCGATCAGTTTATGGAGATGGCGGACAGCGTAAGCGCGGAGAAGATTGCGACCGGGCATTACGCGCGGCTGAGCTTCGACGAGGGGACCGGGCGCTACCAGATGCGGACGAGCGTAGACGCCGCGAAGGACCAGACGTATTTTCTGTTTGGGTTGACGCAGGAGCAGCTGGCGCGCACGATCTTTCCGCTCGGGGCAATGGTGAAGAGCGAGGTGCGCGAGCTCGCGAAGGAGCTGCAATTGCCCGTCGCGGAAAAGAACGATAGCCAGGAGATTTGCTTTGTTCCAAATGGCGATTACGCCGGGTTCATCGACGCTTATTTTCGCGAGCAGGGTGTAGAGAGGCCGGAAACGGAGGGCGAGATCGTCGATACGAGCGGACGCGTTGTCGGGCAGCACAGAGGAACGCATCACTTCACGATCGGGCAGAGGCGCGGCTTGCGTGTGGCGCGAGGCGAGCCGGTGTATGTGATCGCGACGGAGCCGGAAAAGCAGCGCGTGATGGTGGGGCGAAACGAAGAGTTAATGCGATCGAGTTTGATTGCGCGCGACGTGAACTGGTTGTCGATTGCGCCGATCGAGGAGCCGCGGGCCGCAGAGGTGAAGATCAGGAACAAGCACGTCGCGGCACGCGCAACGTTAGTGCCGGTCGAAAGCGATTCTTCACGGGTCGAGGTACGTTTCGAGGAGCCGCAGCGAGCTGTGACACCGGGGCAGGCAGCTGTTTTTTATCACGGCGAGTTAGTGCTTGGCGGTGGATGGATCAAATAATCAAGTTCGCGACAAGCACTGCGTTGGGAAACCGCTCCCCGCGGTCGCGGCTCAGTTGACGGAAAACTTCGAGAAACCGCTCCCTACCGTCGCGGCTCAGTTGAGAAAAAAGAAAACCCGGGTCCAGCTTCGGGCGGAGTATTGTGTCGCCGCTTCACTTTTTGGGCTGTTGCGCACATTGCCGCTCTCGGTTGCAAACGCGCTTGCGGGCGGGGCGGTGCGAGTGCTCGATATGGCGGTTCCGAAGCTGCGGCGAGTTGGGCTGATTAATCTTTCTTTCGCATTCCCCCAGACGGGCGAGCAAGCAAAACAAGAGATCGTCGAGGGCGTATTTCGCACGATCGCGCGCATGCTGGTGGCGATGGCGCGGTTTCCGGATCTGAATGCGTCGAATATCGAGCAGTGGATCGGCTACGAGGGGCTCGAGAATTATGTCGCGGCGAAGAAGGAAGGACGCGGCGTGCTGGTTGCGACGGCACATCTCGGCAATTGGGAGCTGAGCGCGTTTGCGCACGCGCTGATGACCGAGCCGATGAACGTGATGGTGAGGCCGCTGGATAATCCGCTCATCGATGATCTGGTTGAGAAGCGGCGGACTGCATCGGGCAATCGCTTGATCTTCAAGAAAGATGGCGCCCGCGCTGTTTTGAAAGCAGTGCGTAATAACGAAGCGGTCGGGATTCTGATCGATCAGAACACGAGCGTTGCTGAAGGCGCGTTTATCGAGTTTTTCGGAAAGACGGCGTGCGCAGGTACTGCGTTCGTGAAGCTGGCGTATCACTCCGGCGCTGCCGTGATTCCAGGATTTGCGCTCTGGGACGAGCGGGCCAAACGCTACATCCTGCGATTCTGTCCGCGAATCGAGTTGAGTGGCGACCTCGCGGCGGATACGCAGCGCATTCATTCGTTTTTCGAGGCCGTGATTCGCGAACATCCGGAGCAATGGATGTGGATTCATCGGAGATGGAAGACGAGGCCGGAGGGTGAGCCGGGGATTTATTGAGCGGGGGCGCGGTGGCGGGCGACGGGGCGCTGGTCGAGACCAAGAACGGCAACGACAATGCCGGCGAGGGATTTCGGCACAGAGATGGATCCGTTATAGGTCAGGTACTGATGGCCCTCTGAGTCTTGCGCATACGCGAGGTGCACGCCGAATGCTGCGGCGATCTGCTGGACAGTGCCTTCGAGATGAATGCGCCGCGTTTGCGCGCTCTCCTCGATAATCTTGAGTCCATATTGATTTGCAAAAGCACGGACCGCAGCGATATCGTTCGGACTGGCCGCAAGTGCTTGCTCGGCTTGCGGGCGGGCACCGGAGTGATAACGGCCTGACAGCAACTCCTCTTCTGACGGCGCATCCCGGCGCTTTCGCAGCAGGACGGTGACGTCGACGGTTTGAGATGACGGTGGATCGCCCGCCAGACGCTCCCCAACCCGGAGCTTCAACTCACTGCCGGGGAGGGGGACGCGGTCGTCGTTCATGCTGTGCGTTGTGTCACGTGATGGACGCTGTGGCCGGCTCGGTCTCAACGGCGCGGGCAGAGGTCTTGAGGTTACTGAGCAGCGCGTTTCCGTTCGGGCTGCCAAGGCCGGTGCAGGCGTCCCAGCCAGGCTGAGCGCTGTAGTAACCGAGATTGCCGCTATCGTTATTACCGGCCGTAATGTCATGGAAGGCGGACTTTGGTATCGAATATAGCGTGGGATGAAG
>JAFAQG010000948.1 GCA_019246575.1 Acidobacteriaceae bacterium | reverse complement strand
AGCTTTCAAACCATCGTGCGCCGTACCGTTCCGTGCTTCGTGCGCAAGCCGCGAGGCCGCGATATTTACGCAGCCTGCGGTCAGTTGAAGCGGGCCACGTCCGAGCTGGTGGGGATCGCTTAGCCGGGCGAAATGTCAGCGCGTCTGCGGCCGCGCATGTGGGGCCGTGCTGCCCTCCGTCATGCCCAACACCCACTTGATCGCTTCGAAGTACATGTTCGTGATGTCGGGGTCGTCCCAAGACTCTTTCGTGTGGCCGAGCGTTGAATAGAAGACTCGGCCCTTGCCGTACATCTTCGACCAGGCAACCGCAAAATCGTGATCCGTGCGATGCACGCGCGGATTGTTGTAATCCAGCTTGGTTGGATCGAGGCTCAGCAGCACGTTCACTTTGTCGCGCGACCACGCCTTGTCTTGATAGATCTCGTCGCGTTTCATGAAAGCATGGGGAAAGTGCCGGACCGCGGGAAAGTTCGGATCTTCTAAGATGATCGGCGCATCAAAGGTCATCCAGGGATGCTGGTCGAACCAGCCGCCGATCATTTCACCGTACTCGGGCCAATTGTAGTTTGTATCGAGTGCAGCGTGGACGCCGACGAAGCCCTTACCATCATCCTTGATGAAGGACATCATGTCGTGTTTCTGGTCGTCACTCAAATCCATCTCCCCGGTGGTGCTGGCGAAGACGAGCGCATTGAAGTAGTTCAGGGTTTTCATATTGCGCTCCTTGACGTCCTTCTTCGTGATCAGCTCCGTGTCGGTGCGAAGGGTGGCTTCCCAGAGTCCGGTGTCGTGGCCCATTTTCCAGATGTTTGCCATCGCATCCGGAACCGAATCGTGCTCGAAACCCTTGGTCTCGCTCACAACGAGAACGTGGGCAACGTGGCTGGGCGGGGGGTGAGCACCGGGCGTCTGCGCCTTTGCGCGGCCGTAATACGAGCAGATGGCGATAGAAACGCCGAATACAGCGACCATTGAACGGCGGGAAATTCTGTTCACGAGCTGCTGACTCCTCGAACGAGAGCTTATCAGAGGCAACTATACGAGCCATACGGCATCTTATGGGCGATAAGGGACACGTTCGTTCTTGTCGGCCTTTTTTCACGCACTGTTACGGTTTCTGCTTCATATCGGGTACTTCGGTCCCTTTCTGATGGGGATCATGGATTCGTCTTTTCTGTTTCTGCCGTTCGGAAACGACATTCTGGTGGTCGTCATGGTTGCGCGGCATCATCAGGGATATCTGCTTTACGTGCTCTCTGCCGTGTGCGGGTCGACGTTGGGTGTCTTCCTGCTCGATGTGGTGGCCAGAAAGATCGGTGAGGAAGGTGTTCAGAAGGTTGCGGGTCGAAACCGTTTCGAGTACCTGAAAAAGAAAATCTCCCAGCGCGGCGCGGTGGCGCTCGTCGCCGCTTCGCTTGCTCCGCCTCCGTTTCCTTTCACCATGATGGTCGCCGCGAACAGCGCTTTGACATATCCGAGAATTCGATTGCTGAGCATCGTTGCCGCTGCGCGCGCGGTCCGATTTCTGATACTCGGCGTTCTGGCCCTGAAATTTGGCGGGGCCATTCTCCGCATCATCAACTCACAAGCGTTCAAGTGGACAATGGTGGGCCTCGCCGTGCTGTGCGTCGCGGGTAGTGCGCTCTCGATTGTCAAATGGGTCCGTCGCGGCCGTTCGCGAAAGCCGGCCGAGGCCCCGGCGTGAGTGCCCGGTCCTTGTAACTCCGGAGCAGCTCTCAGATTTGCGAATAAGAAGCCGGGCTGAGAATCAGGTTCGTGATGTTTGTGACGATCGATTCGTAGCTATATTTCGGCGATGCAGACAGCTTCTTCCACTGCGGATCGGAGCGAAAAGCGTCCCATTTGGAATCCATCTCAGCTACACTCGGGAAGCTGAGCATGTAAGTGAGATTCGGCAGGCGTGGCCCGATCAGTGTGTCGCCGTAGAATACTTGCCAGAATCCCGCACGCTGGAAGATGTCAAACTCGCCATCGTGGAACATTTCGACTTTGCGCAAGTGATCCGCGTTGCTTGGGCTCTCATACGTGCGCAGTTGAAAAACGCGCTTGCCTTTTTGTGAACTAACAGGCGGAACGGTCAGTTTGGGCCGGCCCTCGAAGGCAATCATTAAGGAGCTCTCGACCCGTACAAAAGCAGGGTCTTTTGCCGGTGCAGCCCAGAATGCGGCCGCGCCTTTGAGAAATTCTTCATCGTGCGCGAGATGCAGATCCACTGCGACCAGCGATTCCAGTGACGTCGACGGCAGCAGCACGTAAATCATCGGCGTTTCTGGCCCGAGATCCAGATTGAAAACGCCGACCGGCGAGATTCCGAGCCGGTTCAGCGCGGGGATTAGTGCATGCTCCAGGTACGCGTTCGTCAACTTGAGTTGGGGACCGGACTCGAGGTGATATTTGCGGAGCTGATAGTATTCGCGGCCATTCGGGCTCGAGCCCTGGTTCGCGCTCAAGCGACGTACGCCTTGGAGCGCCAGAGTCGAGGCGGCGAGCGAAGAAGTCAAAAACCGGCGTCG
Organism: Acidobacteriaceae bacterium; assembly: GCA_019246575.1. Next base: position 1,256 of record JAFAQG010000948.1, on the reverse strand, counting down.
TTCCAAAGTTCCTCCTGACACTCAGTTGATTGTATCCGCGAGCCGGATGATCTCTGGTAAACTCGCGAGATCACGAATATGGCCCATCGCGGTCCAGTGTCCAAGAGGAGGTTGAGCAGTGGAAGAGAAAGAAAGCCCTAAGCCGACGGAAAAAGACGTAAATGAGACCAGAGAGGAAGACAAGAATATCGATCGGGACGGCCGTGAGCGGTTCCCGAATCAGCAAACAGAGCAGAAGTAGCGAGGCTTAAACGCCGCCCGGCAGCGATTCGCAATAGAGAAGCATGGCAACAAACCGCCTCGACACCTTGAAGCAGATGGTTGCGCAAGATCCGAAGAACAGCTTCGCTCGATACGGCCTGGCCATGGAGTACGCGAACACAGGAGATTTGGCGGCAGCCGCAGCCGAGTACCGAGCGCTGATTCAACAGGACGAAGATTACGCGGCAGCCTACTATCACGCTGGGCAAGCGCTCGAAAAACTCGGCAATATCGGCGAGGCCCGCGCGATGTACGAGAAGGGCATCGAAGTGACTGCGCGCAAGGGCGACGCGCATACACAATCCGAGATTGAACGGGCTTTGAGCTTGCTGCCCGCGTAGCGGCGGTTCAGTTTCGCGCGCGCCTGAGAGCGTACCCGAATGCTACACTCGGTGTGTTGCGGCGGCTGTAGCTCAGTTGGTAGTAGCGCCAGATTGTGGTTCTGGATGTCGTGGGTTCGAATCCCACCAGCCGCCCCAGCGCGCTGCTTGTCCAGCGCGGAGACATGGTAAACAGATTGTTCCTAAGACCTGGGTAACACTTTCGGCCCGAAGGGATTTTCGAGGGGCTGCAAAGTTTTCTCCTCCAGATCGACATAACCGAGGTCGTAATCGATAAAGCTGACGAGACAGATGCCGTGGTCGACTTCCTTGATGCCGACGGCCTGGCCGGCTAAACAAGTACTCAAGTTGATCTTCTTGCGATAAAGGCAGAGGCGGCCGCAGTGGGTGACCACCACAGTCTTATCGTGGAACGGATACTGCGGCTCCGTGATGCCGCGGTACGGCTTGGTAGAAGCCGTATAGACTTCCGCGGGGCACTTCATGCCGAGTGCTTCAGGCGGCCGTTCGTTGTTAAATTCTTCCAAGAAGGCATCGAACTTGGCTTGTTGTTGCAACAGATTCGTGCCCGCCGGCCGGGTCGCTTCTTTCTTCAAGGTCAAGTGCATGCGCTCATGGCGGCCATTCTGCTGCGGATTTCCAGGCTTGATTCGT
>JAFAQG010000947.1 GCA_019246575.1 Acidobacteriaceae bacterium | reverse complement strand
CGTCTTTCATCTGAGTATCGGCGCGGCCCTAATGCTCGTCTGGGCAGGTTTGATTGAGGCGTTCATCTCCCAATATCACGAGCCAGTGCTTCCCTACAGTGCCAAGATCGCATTCGGGCTCATGGAACTGACTCTGCTGATATGGTTCTTCGCTCGCGGTGGCCGCAGACCCGATAAGACCCGGGAATAATGATGTCGGCTGCCAATTACAAACTCGAAATCAGGCTTCCCGAAGGTGTTCTATTCTCTTTGCCACTCGGCGGGCCGGTTAGTCGCTGTCTCGCGTTCCTGACGGATATCTGTATCATTTCCGCAGTCAGCACTGCTTTTGAGCACCTCGTGGCCCCGCTCAAATCGTTCCAAGAGGACTTCGGCGCCGGCATCCTGATTGTGTTCTACCTCGCCGCATGGCTACTCTACGGCATTCTTTGCGAGTACTGCTGGAACGGGCAGACCATCGGAAAATGGCTCCTCGGATTGCGCGTGGTCGATGCTGCGGGCCTGGAGTTGCAGTTTTATCAGGTCGCGATTCGTAACTTGATTCGCTCGCTCGACCTCTTGCCCCTTTTCGGACTGGTGGGCGGAATCACCATGCTTTGTAACCGTCGTTTACAGCGCCTTGGCGATCTGGCGGCCGGCACGGTCGTGGTAAGGAACAGGCGACCAACGACGCCCAATTTCAATACGCCGGTAAAAAGCCGCTACAATTCGCTGCTACAGCACCAAGTGTTATGCGCCCGTTTGCGGCAGCGAGTGCCGGCCCAAGCCGCAGCGGTCGCGTTCGAGGCACTCATGCGTCGCGATCAACTCGAGGACCGCGCCCGAGTGCTCGTTTTCGACGAGCTCAGCGCGTACTTCCGCGCGCAGGTGGAATTTCCGCTGGAAGACGTGGATCCACTCAGTTCGGAGCAGTACGTCCGGAACGTAGTTGAGGTGTTGTACTCGCAGGTTCGAACGCGGGCTCCACGAATGATTCCCGCTACGAACTGAGCACGCGTATATCACTCAAATTGCGGTAATCTTCCGCGTAATCGAGCCCATATCCAACCACAAACTCATCTGGAATCTGGAACCCCACGTACTTGACGTTCACCGGTTGAATGCGCCGGTCCGGTTTTTCGAGCAGCGTTGCTATTTCGAGGGACTTGGGCCTGCGCTGCTGCAGCAGCCGGGTGAGATAGCTCAATGTGACGCCGCTATCGATGATGTCTTCGACGATCAATACGTCATGACCCTCGATGTTAACGTCCAGATCGCGGGTGACCTTCACCTGCCCTGAGCTGGTTTTCTCGTTACCGTAACTCGAGATGCCCATGAATTCGATCCGTACGGAGGGTCTCTTTAATGCACGTGCCAGATCGGCGACAAACATGAAAGCACCCTTGAGAATGGAGACCAGATAGATGGGGCCGTCCGGGTAGTCGGCTTCGATTTGCGACGCCATTTCCCGCACCCGCTTTTGAATCTGCTCGGAGGAAATGAGGATGCGGTCCGCAGGCCCGGGCATTGCTGCAATAGTAGCGAACTAATCGCGCCCACCCGCGAGAACGCACGAACGAAATAAGAACGTTAGCGCTGCGCCAGCTTTAACCTCACACTGCCTAGACCGATGTGAATGTGCGGCGCCGTGGCCGCGCCTGCGAGGGCGCTACGAAATGCCAGATATGGCACATGTAAACGCTCAAGAAGTTGTTGCAGCCAAACGCCCTCGGTCTGATCCGGATTCAACGCAACATCGACGCGATTGCGATGGTCGAGTCCCATCGATTGATGCACCATCGTTTGACCTAAGGCGCTAATCGGTAAAGCGTGATGAAACCGCCTTTGAAACTCGCTCGAAATAGTGGGCAGGTCACCCAAGTTGAAATGGCCGTTTCCGTCATAGCGGGTCATCACGTCCTTTAATTCGGGCGCATTGATCCTCGCGGCGCGCTCCAGCCGCTGTTCCTGATCGGCCATCTCACGCAGCCCGTCCAGCAACTTCAGGCGGTTTTGCGCAAGTTCTAGAACGCGCGTCCGCGAGTCTAATTCGTTTTGAAAAATCGCAAACTCAGATTTCGCCAAAATGCCGTTATCGAGCAGCATGTGGCGCTCATCGACTAATTTTTCTTGCCGGTCCACGCGCCTTTGCGCCGCCTCGATCATCGATTTGGCGTCTTCGGAAGTCATGTCCTGGACGCGCAGCTCGCCGTAAAACGTTCGCGCTAGAATCACCTCGTCTTGGGCGTCGGCGAGCTGCATCTTCGCCTGCTCCAGCCGGCTCTTGGGTAGTGTTCCGTCCGCAACCAGCGCCTGAATGCGCGTAACCTCGTTCTGGGCACGTTCGACCAGAGCAGCCGAAAGCGCCCCGTAATTGCTGGCGGGCGTGTCCACCGCGTTAGCCGCTTGCGTAGCCGCCGAAAGGCCACCGAAGACGCACAGCAGCGCTGTCGCGAGCGAGATCAAAGACCGGCGCATCACTTTTTTAGATTACGCGCGCAGGAACTGCGATACCGCTTTCTAGTTTTTTCGCGAGTACGTCAGCCAATCGGGCATCAATGTAGTACGCTAGGCGCAGGAGCACGTTTAGACGAGTCTGCCACGCCGTTCTGTAAAGCCCCATCCTGCTGCCGCCGCGGAAGAGATCCCGAATTGGCTGGCCGCCGCCACGGCTGCCGAATCCAGGAAAGCAACGGATTTACGCGTCCTGGATCTTCGCCAAG
>JAFAQG010000876.1 GCA_019246575.1 Acidobacteriaceae bacterium | reverse complement strand
AAAGCGGGAGCGCGGCGGATACTTTGCATGCTTTCGGATTGGATCACGGCGTCATGGTGGAGACTGTCGCGCCGAATGGACCGGCGGGTAAGGCGGGGATGAAGCCGGACGACATAATCGTCGCGATGAACGATAGTCCAGTCAAGGACGGCGATGAGCTGGTGAACAAGGTGGCGGATATGCCCGTCGGCTCCAACGCGCTTTTTACGATCGACCGCAACGGCAAGCGCATGGATTTCAAGTTGAACATCGAAGAGCGGAGCGTTGTCTGGAAAGACCAGGCGCAGTTTGCCGAGAACAAGCGAGAGCATCCCGAAACGCCGAGATCGGCCGCCCCGATGGAGGTGAAATTCGGGATTACGATTACGGCGCTAAAGGACAAAGAGCGCCAGGACCTGGGTATTGGGGAGCAGGCGGGGGTGAAAGTGGTGTCGGTGGATCCAGGCTCGTTTGCAGACGATATCGGGTTGGAAGAGAACGACACTATTCTTTCGATTAACCGCCAGCAGATTTCGAGGCCCGACGACGTTCTGCGGCTGCAGAAGGCGCTGAAGCCGGGCGCTCCTGTGGCAGTACACGTATTGCGAAGCATCGCACTAGCCGGGCATCACACGCCTCCAACGCGGCTGTACTTATCGGGGCGATTGCCGGCAGAATAAGTGCTACGGTTTCAAGGCATGAGCTGTGCGGCTGTCTTCGCGAAGTAAGTCAGGACGAAATCTGCGCCGGCGCGGCGAATGCAGGTCAGCGTCTCGAAAATGGTTCGGTTTAGATCGACCCAGCCATTGTTAGCAGCTGCCATAATCATGCTGAACTCGCCGCTGACTTGATAGGCGGCGAGCGGGAGTTGGAAATTGCGGCGCGCTTCGCAGAGGATATCGAGATAGGGCATGGCGGGTTTCACCATAATGATGTCGGCGCCCTCTTCGATGTCTAGTTCGATCTCGCGCATTGCTTCGCGAGCATTCGCCGGATCCATCTGATAGCTTCTGCGATCGCCGAACTGCGGCGCCGATTCGGCTGCTTCGCGGAAGGGGCCGTAGAATGCGGAAGCGTATTTGGCCGCATAGGAAAGAATGGGCGTATTCGCGTAGCCGGCAGCGTCGAGCGCTTTGCGAATGGCAGCGACGCGGCCGTCCATCATGTCGCTAGGCGCGACGATGTCGGCACCGGCCCGGGCGTGAGATACGGCGGTCTTGGCAAGCCATTCAAGCGTTTCGTCGTTCGACACGTCGCCCTTGTTAATGAAACCGCAATGGCCATGGCTGGTGTACTCGCAGTTGCACACGTCGGTGATGACGAGAACCTGAGGAAGTTCGCGCTTCAGCGCGTGAACCGCGCGTTGTGTGATTCCGTCCGGGTCGTATGCCCCCGATGCGAGTTCGTCTTTCTGTTCGGGAATGCCGAAAAGAATCACGCCGCCGATGCCAAGCGCGCGGCATTCTTCGGCTTCGCGGACGAGATTGTCGATAGAGAGTTGCGCATGCGCGGGCATGGAGCCGATTTCTTTCCGCACGCCCTCGCCGGGGCAAACGAACAGCGGCAAAATGAACTGCGAGGGCGAGAGGCGGGTTTCGCGCACCAGGCTGCGGAGGGGTTCGGAGGAGCGCAGTCGGCGCAAGCGCTGCACGGGAAACGGCATGGTCTGGTTTCAGTGTGGCAGAGGGGGAGTACCGGCGTGTTCGGGTTGTGAGGATCCCGCTGCCACATCCGCGACAAGCTTTTCGATCGCCGCGGAGAGCGGCACAGTACCGCTTATGTGAGGCTTCCAGTCGCGCTCAATGAGTGCGCGGTCAGGATCGTGCCAGGCCCGGGCCCATAGACCATTCTTGTCCGCGTATGGAGCGTAGCCAGGAATGCGCTCTGCGACGAGTTCTCCAGCGGTGTAGAAGAGTGCGGCGTGCCAAAGCGTGCCGGAGTGAAATGCGCCGTTGGAAATATGCGCGTTGACGTCCGCCTCCGCGCCACGGATCGCCTCCTGAACCTTGTCGATCATGGCGTGTGAGGTTTCGTGGAAGACAATTTCTAGTGCCGCTGTGCCTTGATTAGCCGGATTCGTCGTTGAGATTGTTGGCCGAGTCGGGCCGGTTGCTGTGTAAGCTCCATATTGAGTTGCAAAAATCGTTACGTCTACGCGGACGGGTTGGCCAGGCCAGGGTGTTTCGTAGATTCTGACGAGGCAATCTCTCATGGGCTCGCCATATTTTTCGATTAACCGCCGCACATGCGCGATCCACGTTCGATTCTGTGCATCATGCCGCGGCCAGAAATACGTTCGATAAACCGGCGCAGCCTTTAACAGTGCCGCTCGTAGCGCATCCGGTATATCGACGTGCGCAAGATCGGGCGACATTTCTGTGTCTTCGAGCTGGTTCTTAATCGCGTTCATATTGTGATCGAAGAGCAAATCGTGCTGAATAACCGAATCGGAATAGTAGGAGACAGCGGCGTTCCAGAGGGAACGCTCTTCCGGGGGCAAGCCGTGTAATATTGCGGCATCCGCTTCGCTCAGCCTAGCGGCATATGGTCCTTCTTGCGGTTTTTCCGAAAGTGCTTCTAAGTACAAGAAGTGGTGAAGATTGATCCAGAATCCACTGTGGAAGTCGAAGATGGGCTGTGAGCTTCCAGGCGGCATTTGGGCGGGAGACAGGCAAGCGTAGGAGCTAATCGCGATACAGAGCACGGATACTATGCGTTCGATGTTTGCTATTCGCATCTCTTGTCGAGGTTAGCGGAAATTCATATTGTCGCGGTATTTCGCGTTCAGGATACTGAGAAATGAGCGATGCAGCGCAAATCGGCGAAGCGCTGGTTTATTTCGGGGGACGTGCAGGGTGTGGGCTTCCGCTATTTCGTGCAGCGGAAGGCGGCGGCCCTGGGCCTGACGGGTTGGGCGCGAAACCTCGATGACGGACGCGTAGAGGTGTATGCCGTGGGACCGGCGGACAAGCTGAACGAGTTGGCGGCGGGTCTTCATGCCGGGCCGCCGATGGCGGAGGTGCGGCGCGTGGATGAGCGCGAAGAGGCGATTCAAGAGCTAGGAGGTTTCGGTAT